>NZ_KV814831.1:0-5781 GCF_001814135.1 Neisseria sp. HMSC067H09
AAGGTCGTCTGAAAGGGATTTCGGACGACCTTTGCTGTTTTTGATTTGAAATAAAAGTCTTTGTATTTCAGGTTGTTGTTTAGTTTTGTGGAATTTTTTGCGGTTTTGGGGGTTGACGGTTTTTGAGGGGAGGGGTATAGTTCGGTTCTTCGCTGCTTCGGCGGTGACTGAACGAACAGGTAAGTATATCACAGTTGGTCTGATTTTTCGAGGTTTTGAGAAAAGTTTTGATTGACAACGAGATGAAATGCTTTATAATTCGTTTTCGCTCTTTAACAAAACAGATTACCGATAAGTGTGAGTGCGACAGCCTCACACTGTTTGAAAGACAGACAAGATGATGTTTTAGACATTGTCCTGTTGGTTTCTTTGAAGCAGACCAGAAGTTAAAAAGTTAGAGATTGAACATAAGAGTTTGATCCTGGCTCAGATTGAACGCTGGCGGCATGCTTTACACATGCAAGTCGGACGGCAGCACAGAGAAGCTTGCTTCTTGGGTGGCGAGTGGCGAACGGGTGAGTAACATATCGGAACGTACCGAGCAGTGGGGGATAACTAATCGAAAGATTAGCTAATACCGCATATCTTCTGAGGAAGAAAGCAGGGGACCATTTGGCCTTGCGCTGTTTGAGCGGCCGATATCTGATTAGCTAGTTGGTGGGGTAAAGGCCTACCAAGGCGACGATCAGTAGCGGGTCTGAGAGGATGATCCGCCACACTGGGACTGAGACACGGCCCAGACTCCTACGGGAGGCAGCAGTGGGGAATTTTGGACAATGGGCGCAAGCCTGATCCAGCCATGCCGCGTGTCTGAAGAAGGCCTTCGGGTTGTAAAGGACTTTTGTCAGGGAAGAAAAGGGCGGGGTTAATACCCCTGTCTGATGACGGTACCTGAAGAATAAGCACCGGCTAACTACGTGCCAGCAGCCGCGGTAATACGTAGGGTGCGAGCGTTAATCGGAATTACTGGGCGTAAAGCGGGCGCAGACGGTTACTTAAGCAGGATGTGAAATCCCCGGGCTCAACCTGGGAACTGCGTTCTGAACTGGGTGACTAGAGTGTGTCAGAGGGAGGTAGAATTCCACGTGTAGCAGTGAAATGCGTAGAGATGTGGAGGAATACCGATGGCGAAGGCAGCCTCCTGGGATAACACTGACGTTCATGCCCGAAAGCGTGGGTAGCAAACAGGATTAGATACCCTGGTAGTCCACGCCCTAAACGATGTCGATTAGCTGTTGGGCAGCATGACTGCTTAGTAGCGAAGCTAACGCGTGAAATCGACCGCCTGGGGAGTACGGTCGCAAGATTAAAACTCAAAGGAATTGACGGGGACCCGCACAAGCGGTGGATGATGTGGATTAATTCGATGCAACGCGAAGAACCTTACCTGGTCTTGACATGTGCGGAACCCTCCAGAGACGGAGGGGTGCCTTCGGGAGCCGTAACACAGGTGCTGCATGGCTGTCGTCAGCTCGTGTCGTGAGATGTTGGGTTAAGTCCCGCAACGAGCGCAACCCTTGTCATTAGTTGCCATCATTAAGTTGGGCACTCTAATGAGACTGCCGGTGACAAGCCGGAGGAAGGTGGGGATGACGTCAAGTCCTCATGGCCCTTATGACCAGGGCTTCACACGTCATACAATGGTCGGTACAGAGGGTAGCCAAGCCGCGAGGTGGAGCCAATCTCACAAAACCGATCGTAGTCCGGATTGCACTCTGCAACTCGAGTGCATGAAGTCGGAATCGCTAGTAATCGCAGGTCAGCATACTGCGGTGAATACGTTCCCGGGTCTTGTACACACCGCCCGTCACACCATGGGAGTGGGGGATACCAGAAGTAGGTAGGGTAACCGCAAGGAGCCCGCTTACCACGGTATGCTTCATGACTGGGGTGAAGTCGTAACAAGGTAGCCGTAGGGGAACCTGCGGCTGGATCACCTCCTTTCTAGAGAAAGAAGAGGTTGTCGCATTCACACTTATCGGTAAACTGTAGAAGATGCGGAAAAATGCTTGAGTGAAGACAAGGTTCGCTTAAGAAGAGAATCCGGGTTTGTAGCTCAGCTGGTTAGAGCACACGCTTGATAAGCGTGGGGTCGGAGGTTCAAGTCCTCCCAGACCCACCAAGAACGGGGGCATAGCTCAGTTGGTAGAGCACCTGCTTTGCAAGCAGGGGGTCATCGGTTCGATCCCGTTTGCCTCCACCAATACTTTCCAAATCAAAGCGAGTTAAAAGGCAGTATAACTGCTTTCTTTTTTTCTAAAGAGAAGTCTGCTGACGAATCAGTTTGACGGAAAAAGAAAGGCTGCTATAATAATCAGCTCATTTTGATTTGCGAAGTAAATAGCAATATTGAACGCATCGATCTTTAACAAATTGGAAAGCCGAAATCAACAAACAAAGACAATGTGTCTGTTTTTGATGATTGACCGATTGCAAACGGTCAGTTGTCTCCTGAATAGGAAAAGAAAAACAGGTACAGTATTTGGGTGATGATTGTATCGACTTAATCCCGAAAGACAAAAGGCGGGATTAAGACACAACAAGCAGTAAGCTTTATCAGAGTAGGAAATTCAAGTTTGATATTCTAGTCAACGGAATGTCAGGCAAAGTCAGAGAAGTTCTTGAAATGATAGAGTCAAGTGAATAAGTGCATCAGGTGGATGCCTTGGCGATGATAGGCGATGAAGGACGTGTAAGCCTGCGAAAAGCGTGGGGGAGCTGGCAATAAAGCTATGATCCCGCGATGTCCGAATGGGGAAACCCACTGCATTCTGTGCAGTATCCTAAGTTGAATACATAGACTTAGAGAAGCGAACCCGGAGAACTGAACCATCTAAGTACCCGGAGGAAAAGAAATCAACCGAGATTCCGCAAGTAGTGGCGAGCGAACGCGGAGGAGCCTGTACGTAATAACTGTTGAGATAGAAGAACAAGCTGGGAAGCTTGACCATAGTGGGTGATAGTCCCGTATTCGAAATCTCAACGGTGGTACTAAGCGTACGAAAAGTAGGGCGGGACACGTGAAATCTTGTCTGAATATGGGGGGACCATCCTCCAAGGCTAAATACTCATCATCGACCGATAGTGAACCAGTACCGTGAGGGAAAGGCGAAAAGAACCCCGGGAGGGGAGTGAAATAGAACCTGAAACCTGATGCATACAAACAGTGGGAGCACCCTTGTGGTGTGACTGCGTACCTTTTGTATAATGGGTCAACGACTTACATTCAGTAGCGAGCTTAACCGAATAGGGGAGGCGTAGGGAAACCGAGTCTTAATAGGGCGAAGAGTTGCTGGGTGTAGACCCGAAACCGAGTGATCTATCCATGGCCAGGTTGAAGGTGCCGTAACAGGTACTGGAGGACCGAACCCACGCATGTTGCAAAATGCGGGGATGAGCTGTGGATAGGGGTGAAAGGCTAAACAAACTCGGAGATAGCTGGTTCTCCCCGAAAACTATTTAGGTAGTGCCTCGAGCAAGACACTGATGGGGGTAAAGCACTGTTATGGCTAGGGGGTTATTGCAACTTACCAACCCATGGCAAACTAAGAATACCATCAAGTGGTTCCTCGGGAGACAGACAGCGGGTGCTAACGTCCGTTGTCAAGAGGGAAACAACCCAGACCGCCAGCTAAGGTCCCAAATGATAGATTAAGTGGTAAACGAAGTGGGAAGGCCCAGACAGCCAGGATGTTGGCTTAGAAGCAGCCATCATTTAAAGAAAGCGTAATAGCTCACTGGTCGAGTCGTCCTGCGCGGAAGATGTAACGGGGCTAAAATCTATAACCGAAGCTGCGGATGCCAGTTTACTGGCATGGTAGGGGAGCGTTCTGTAGGCCGATGAAGGTTCATTGTAAAGTGTGCTGGAGGTATCAGAAGTGCGAATGTTGACATGAGTAGCGATAAAGCGGGTGAAAAGCCCGCTCGCCGAAAGCCCAAGGTTTCCTACGCAACGTTCATCGGCGTAGGGTGAGTCGGCCCCTAAGGCGAGGCAGAAATGCGTAGTCGATGGGAAACAGGTTAATATTCCTGTACTTGATTCAAATGCGATGTGGGGACGGAGAAGGTTAGGTTAGCAAGCTGTTGGAATAGCTTGTTTAAGCCGGTAGGTGGAAGACTTAGGCAAATCCGGGTCTTCTTAACACCGAGAAGTGACGACGAGTGTCTACGGACATGAAGTAACCGATACCACGCTTCCAGGAAAAGCCACTAAGCTTCAGTTTGAATCGAACCGTACCGCAAACCGACACAGGTGGGCAGGATGAGAATTCTAAGGCGCTTGAGAGAACTCGGGAGAAGGAACTCGGCAAATTGATACCGTAACTTCGGGAGAAGGTATGCCCTCTAAGGTTAAGGACTTGCTCCGTAAGCCTCGGAGGGTCGCAGAGAATAGGTGGCTGCGACTGTTTATTAAAAACACAGCACTCTGCTAACACGAAAGTGGACGTATAGGGTGTGACGCCTGCCCGGTGCTGGAAGGTTAATTGAAGATGTGAGAGCATCGGATCGAAGCCCCAGTAAACGGCGGCCGTAACTATAACGGTCCTAAGGTAGCGAAATTCCTTGTCGGGTAAGTTCCGACCCGCACGAATGGCGTAACGATGGCCACACTGTCTCCTCCCGAGACTCAGCGAAGTTGAAGTGGTTGTGAAGATGCAATCTACCCGCTGCTAGACGGAAAGACCCCGTGAACCTTTACTGTAGCTTTGCATTGGACTTTGAAGTCACTTGTGTAGGATAGGTGGGAGGCTTAGAAGCAGAGACGCCAGTCTCTGTGGAGCCGTCCTTGAAATACCACCCTGGTGTCTTTGAGGTTCTAACCCAGACCCGTAATCCGGGTCGGGGACCGTGCATGGTAGGCAGTTTGACTGGGGCGGTCTCCTCCCAAAGAGTAACGGAGGAGTTCGAAGGTTACCTAGGTCCGGTCGGAAATCGGACTGATAGTGCAATGGCAAAAGGTAGCTTAACTGCGAGACCGACAAGTCGAGCAGGTGCGAAAGCAGGACATAGTGATCCGGTGGTTCTGTATGGAAGGGCCATCGCTCAACGGATAAAAGGTACTCCGGGGATAACAGGCTGATTCCGCCCAAGAGTTCATATCGACGGCGGAGTTTGGCACCTCGATGTCGGCTCATCACATCCTGGGGCTGTAGTCGGTCCCAAGGGTATGGCTGTTCGCCATTTAAAGTGGTACGTGAGCTGGGTTTAAAACGTCGTGAGACAGTTTGGTCCCTATCTGCAGTGGGCGTTGGAAGTTTGACGGGGGCTGCTCCTAGTACGAGAGGACCGGAGTGGACGAACCTCTGGTGTACCGGTTGTAACGCCAGTTGCATAGCCGGGTAGCTAAGTTCGGAAGAGATAAGCGCTGAAAGCATCTAAGCGCGAAACTCGCCTGAAGATGAGACTTCCCTTGCGGTTTAACCGCACTAAAGAGTCGTTCGAGACCAGGACGTTGATAGGTGGGGTGTGGAAGCGCGGTAACGCGTGAAGCTAACCCATACTAATTGCTCGTGAGGCTTGACTCTATCATTTGAAGAACTTCAAATAAAAAGCTTACTGACTGATTCAGTCATCACCGAATATATTGATTAAGGCTTTGCCGATTTGTACAGTTTAAGTTTGGCGGCCATAGCGAGTTGGTCCCACGCCTTCCCATCCCGAACAGGACCGTGAAACGACTCAGCGCCGATGATAGTGTGGTTCTTCCATGCGAAAGTAGGTCACTGCCAAACACCTATCCTAAGCCCCCGACAGATGTCGGGGGCTTTTACTTTGTATTGT
>NZ_KV814832.1:0-4145 GCF_001814135.1 Neisseria sp. HMSC067H09
CGGCAGCCAGTTGTATTACACCAACCAGGCGATTGCCAACGTAGCGACACAAGCGACAGCGGCGAAAACCGAAGTTACCGCAGGTAAGAACGTCGTCGTTAACCAAACCACCGGCAACAGCGGACAGACCGTGTACAACGTTGCTACTGCCGATAAACTCGACGTAACCAGCGTAACCGCAGGCGGTGTAACCGTTAACGCGCAAGGTGTCAGCATCGCTGCACCGACCGCCCATAATCCGGCGAATACCGTCAGCCTCAGCCCGATCGGTCTGAACAACGGCGGACAACGCATCACCAACGTCGCCCCGGCGAAAGAAGGTACCGATGCGGTCAACCTGAACCAGCTCGCCGGCGTGGGTAACGCCCTGCAAAACAACATCGAACGCGTCGGCAAAAAAGCCTACGCAGGTGTAGCGGGTGCGATTGCACAAGGCTCGATTCCGCAAGTAACCCGTCCGGGTGCGACCGGTATCGGCGTAGGTAGCGGCTACTACGGTGGTCAATCCGCAATGGCAATCGGCGTGTCTGCGATGAGCGACGGCGGTAACTGGGTCGTTAAAGGCAACTTCTCTGCCAACACAGACGGCCACGTCGGTGTCGGAGCAGGTGCGTTGTACCAGTGGTAAGCTAACGGCTCTTAGCTGAAGTAAAGCAAAGGTCGTCTGAAATCCAAAACAGGGTTTCAGACGACCTTTTTATATCTTGTATGAGGGATAAATTGGTTTTATTTGAAATTCATGGCTGGAAGGATGATGGAAGTTGGATTTCTTCTGAAATCTAGAGCGACATCACGACTTTTTCAGACGACCTTTTGCGATTCAATTTACCAAATCCCTGTAAACGTTTTTTCAGCCCGCCAAAATTTCCAACGAGATTTGGGTGTGAGTGTTAATGCGCCGCCGTTTTCCCCATCGGTCGTCAAGGTCAGTTTTTTCAGACGACCTGTGTGCAGCGCCTGCCAAATCGGGTCGAACCAGCGTTGTTCCCAATCCTGCAAAATATCTTGGTAGGCCAGTACGTCCGCCGTCGACCCGGTAACGGTCAAACCATCCATAAAAATGACGGCAGTGTCTGTTCTTGTTTCTTGCATCCAAGAGGCAAAGGCGCGAAAGTCGTATGGTGCATCTATGCGGTCGGAGGCAAATTGCGCCCACGGGCTGTCGGAGAATAGGGTGGATGATTGCTGCGTCCCTTGAATATCATGCCACAGCCACAGACCGTTTATCGGCGGTGTTCCGAGTTGGTGGCGAATGTTGTTGATCGGGTGTTGGTGCAGCCACATTTGAATTTCTGTCTGCTTTGCTAACCATTGTCCGCTATCTTTGCCCGAGGCTTGTTCAGACGACCCCATTTGTCCGTAAATATCCAATATGGGCTGAATTTGCCAGTCTTGCGGATTGGGTAATAAGACAAGCCACAAATCGGGGCGAACGGGGATAAATCGCCAACCCTCGTCCTGATAAAAATCAGACAGTTCACGGCACAATCTGTCTGCCTCGTAAGTGGCAATACCGATATATTCGCCGCCAACGACGCTGACTTGGTGCAAACCCATCTGCTGCCATAGCGGGGAAACCAATGCGGCAGGTTGTTGCTGTGGAACGTTTGCAGCAGTTTTTGCGAGTTTGAGCAGGCTGCCGTCCCATAAATAACGCCCGTAAAATTTTGATGTTTCAACTGCTTGTTTGTGTAAATGTCCGAAGCGAAGCAGACGGTTGAAGGCTGGCAGGGTAAGAGGGGGGACGGATTCGTCGCTTTGGCGGTTCAGCGACGGAATGGCAAGGGTCAGGTTCATGGCAGGCGGCAGGTTGGGAAAAAGCATCATTTTAAGGGAGAATGCCGGCCATTCCCAAATGTCTATGGGATGGGACGTTTGAAGCAATATACGCGATTGTGATATAATTACGGACGTAAATTTCAGAAAAAACGGGTGTAAATCAAAACAATAGCCTTGATAATACGCCCTTGGTTCCCCATTGTGCTGTTTGCCGGACTATGAAAAAGGTCGTCTGAAAGACGGATAAATAGCAGACAGTCTTCTTTTAAATGAAAATCACATTGCCCGTGCGGATTGATAAAGCAGCCGCACCGCCGCATTAAAAGGATAATTCGTGATCGAAACAACCCGATTTCCCTTATTGCGCCGATTTTGGCACAACAAACCTATCCGCTGGTCTCTGTTGGGCATCCTTTTGCCCGTTTCCGGCGCGATGACTGCCTATGCAGTAACCGAACCTGTTCCCGAGTATCAAGGATTTAAAGTCGAGCGCGTTTCTGAAGAGCTGCCGGCGGTTTATATTGAAACCGGCAATTTTCAGTCCAGTTACTGGGCGCAAGAAGTCGTCCAGCAGGGCGACTCACTCGCCGATGTGCTTACCCGCATGGGGGTCCCCCAAACCGACATCAAGCAAATCATGGCGAAAAACAGTGCGGAACGCGATATGCAACATTTGCGCGCCAACCAGTCTGTCAATATCCGCATCGATGCTTCGGGACAAGTTACCGACGTACAGTTTTTCACGGATGAAGAGCTTGAGCGCAATCTTGTCGCTTTGGAAAAAGTCAAAGGCAAATGGCAGGCTTCTACATCGGAAGTGGATATGAAGACCATGCCGACCCTGCGTTCCGTCGTTGTCCGCACTTCCGCGCGCGGTGCAATGGCGCAGGCGGAAATTCCTGTCGAAATCCGCGAGTCGTTGAGCGAAATTTTCTCCGACGTACTGAGCTTGGAGGATTTGAAAGAAGGCGATGTGATACGATTGCTGTATGACAGCATGTATTTCCGCGGACAACAAATGGGTACGGGCAATATCCTGGCAGCCGAAATTGTCAAAGGCGGTAAAAGCTATCAAGCCTATTATTACAGCCAGGGTAAAGGCGACGAAGAGAGCGGCAGCTATTATGATCAAAGCGGCAAATCGCTCCAGCAAAAAGCGGGCTTCAACATCGAGCCTGTTGTCTATACGCGCATTTCATCCCCGTTCGGTTACCGGGTCCACCCCGTTTTACATACCGTCCGTATGCATACCGGTATTGACTACGCAGCCCCTTCCGGTACGCCGATTAAAGCGACCGCTGACGGCGTGATTACCTTCAAAGGCTGGAAGGGCGGCTACGGTAATACCGTTATGATCCGCCATTCTAACGGCGTTGAAACCTTATACGGGCATATGAGCGCGTTTACCCCTGCCCAAGGTACGGTGCGTGCAGGCGAAGTGATCGGATTCGTCGGTACGACGGGACGTTCTACCGGTCCGCATCTGCACTATGAAGCACGCGTGAACAGTCAGCCTGTCAACCCGACTACGGTTGCCCTGCCGACACCTAAGCTGACGCCAACCAACATGGCTGCGTTCCGTCAGCAGCAGAAATCGGCAAATACCATACTTGCTTCTGTCCGCGGACTGCCTGTTTCTGTAGCGCAGTTGGATTAATCAAGCTGCCCTATTGGGGTATGCTTTAAAAGGTCGTCTGAAAACCAGGTTTAAGGTTTCAGACGACCTTTTACATTGGGATGGATACGAAAACTTTTTCCAGTTCATACGGCTTGAGACAAGTTGTTTGGGAGTGGCTTTCAAATATAGTGGATTAAATTTAAACCAGTACGGCGTTGCCTCGCCTTGCCGTACTATCTGTACTGTCTGCGGTTTCGTCGTCTTGTCCTGATTTAAATTTAATCCACCATATCAGGACGGTATTTCTGCGAGAGAGATTTAGAGATATGTATTTGCTGTCATTTTGAAACATGTCTTCATGGCGGGGAGGGAGTACATTTGTTTTTGAGCAAGAGCGACAGGTAATATTTTTATTTCATGTGTTATGTTGTGTGATTGCCATAAGAGACTTGTTATCAAAAAAAAGGTCGTCTGAAACTGAACTGGCCCCCAAATCTTGGACACTCATAAAAGCCTATTCAGGCGCTCTGTGCAAGCTGGGTTCTGTATGCGACAGGACTCAGCTTTTTCAATGTAGAAACCAGTAGCGTTGTTTACAGTATTTCCAGGAGAATACTGAAACATGAACATGCACAAAAACACCCGCCTCACCCCGCACCACCGACAAGCCATTTGGCTGGCCTACACGCAGGAAAAGGAAAGCGTCACCTCTCTGGCACGCCGCTACCAAGTCAGCCGCGTCACCATT
>NZ_KV814833.1:0-371 GCF_001814135.1 Neisseria sp. HMSC067H09
TACAAAGCCATTGCCCGTATCCGGGCCGGCGACCGCGTCTTTGCCAAGGACGAGGCAAGCGGGGAAACGGGATACAAACCCGTTACCGCCCAATACGGGAATCCGTATCAAGAAACCGTTTACATTGAAGTTTCAGACGGCCTCGGTAAAATACAGACCCTCGTTTCCAACCGCATCCACCCGTTTTATTCGGACGGCAAATGGATTAAAGCGGAAGATTTGAAAGCGGGAAGCAGGCTGTTTGCCGAAAACGGTGCAGGGCAGACCGTTCAGAGCGTTACCGTCAAACTGGAACCGCTGCAAGCCTACAATCTGACCGTTGCCGACTGGCATACTTACTTCGTCAAGGGCGATAAGGCGGAAACGGAAGG
>NZ_KV814834.1:0-792 GCF_001814135.1 Neisseria sp. HMSC067H09
ACTTCGTCAAGGGCGATAAGGCGGAAACGGAAGGGGTTTGGGTTCATAATGCTTGTCCTCCCAAAAGAGCTCCCGAATACCATGCAGGAACTGTATCTGAATCTACTTTTTTAAATTCAGCTGAGAAATGGCTAGGGAAAAACTATAAGTCATATCCAAATGGTCGATATGTATCACAAGATGGAATGCGACAGGTACGATATGGTCATCATGAAACAAATTCATCTACGCATCATGGTCATTTTGAATCATATGACAAACCCAATGGACGTGTAATAGAAAATAGTGTAGTAACAATTATTCAGGATTAGAAAATTATGAGTGTAAAAGAATTATTCAAAGTTATCTTAGATAAAAATAAAGATTTTCCTATTAGAACGATTCATCGCACTCCAATGGGGATACTTCCCAAACCTGTTGCTTTAAGTATTGTTCAATATGAAGATGACCAAGGATTTTATTTATTTTATTTGGATGAGACCGGTCAGGAACAAACGGATACTTATCATGACACATTAGATTCGGCATTTAAACAGGCTGAATTTGAATTTGGAATTAGAAAAGAAGAATGGATACAAAGTTCTTAGGTATCAAACGTAAGATGGGTTGAAAAACTCAACAATCAAAAGGTCGTCTGAAAAACCTTGTTTCTGGTTTTCAGACGACCTTTCCTTCATTCAGGATATTGAAAACTAAGTTTTTCAACATCCTACACCTGCTCCTTCCACGGCAGCACCTTGGTCAAAACGGCAGACGGTTACAAAGCCATTGCCCGTATCCGGGCCGGCGACC
>NZ_KV814835.1:0-2947 GCF_001814135.1 Neisseria sp. HMSC067H09
ATAATGTACTTTTTTGTCCAGTTTATTAAATTACACACCCCACAATCTTGCCTTCGGCGACCCTTCGGGGACGTTCGCCACGTGGCAGGCGGGCAGGAAACAAAACCCTTCCTGCCCACCTACCACAAGCGTGCTTTTGTGCTTTAAAGAGTAAAGGGGGTATTCATAAAGATTGGGCAAAAATCACGCCCAATCTTTACAAACCTTCCCCCTTGACTCTTTAAATCCCAATTCCTTAAAAATAAATGTCGTCTGGATTTCAGACGACCTTTTATATTAACGAAAATTTAGCCGGCGATGACTCAACAAGCTGAAAATAATTAAAAAACACTCCATTCAATTTTAATCAATTACTTGAACCAACCACCCCGCCACGCGCTGCAAACTTCTGTCCCGCTTCAACATAGCCATCGTACATCAAATTTTGAGGACTTTTGCCGCCAAGACTAACCACCTGACCGGAATTATCATTCATTGGCTGAACATTTGCATTTTGAACAACATCCCTATTTGGTTCTTTATATGGATTAAACGGCATGCCGTTTTTTGCATATTCATTACAGGTTTTTTTGTCTATCTCTTTGATAACCGTACCTTGAGATGAATAGCAGGAACAGCCCGATTTACCGCCCGATATACACGCAACAGGATATTCAAGCTGCTTTACCTGCCTAATCGAATCGTACAACGGCTTTGACTCAACCATGCCTTCGATTTTAGGCTTTAACATATCTTCAGTAAGATTTTTATTCTGATTCGGTGCTATCTGCGCCCCCATCTGATTCCCTGCCTGAACAGATTTATTATTTACGCCTTTTTTTAAATCATCTGACTTAACGTCAACAACAGACGACACAGATGAATTTTCTGAATCAGATTTTTCAGACGACCCCAAACCCGACAAAAGAGAATATCCCATATAGGCAGTTATACCAAACACAACCAAAGCAACCGGAATAACCCAAAGAACACGGCTTTTAGGCGTTTTTACTTTGGTATGTATCTCAGCAGACTTATAGAGACCAAACGCTTTTTTATCAAACTTATAGACTTCAGGACGGGCGTTTTTCATCCCTGATTTTGGACTGTTTTCACAATAATCCCAAAAATAACGCATACGCACACCCAAAGGCGTTTTATGAATATGGTAATGCGCGCCTACCAAATCTCTAACGTGCTTATCAATACGACCAGGCATTTGCGTGATTAGAATAATATCGACACCCGAATGTCTATGAACATGAAGCCATTCTACAAGCTCAGGCGTTTTAGAACCCGAAGAACGCGGCGGAAAAATGTTTTGCGCTTCGTCAATAATGACGACAGAGCCATTATTTTCAGGATACTGAAGCCAAACATTCATGTCATTTATGGTATGACCTTCAGGAATTTTTTCAGTAGGAATTACCAGATCGGGTATGCCATGCGTGAAAATTTTACGACCCGCCCATTCTTTTTTAACCTTTTTTGCCAAATCTGAAACGACAGACAAAGTTTTGCCCGAACCGGGAACACCTGTAATCAAAGTAATCATGACTAATCCTTATTTTATAAATTTAAAAGCGCGGTAAGACGACCAGATACCAAACGAAAAGGCAAACCCGCCAAAAATAATATTCATGGCTTCAGGTATGCCAGCCAATCCGAGCAAGCCAATCAAATCGGCGGGCATTCTGAAATAGTTATCGGCGACGTAGTTCAATATGCCATCAGTAGCCACCGAAAGCCCTTCATACGAGACGAGCGTCACACCCAGCCCTAAAAGAAGCTGGAAAAATAGGTTTTTCAGGCTAGGCAAAAACGCCAAAAACAGGCGTCCCAAATACTGGAAAAGCACCCTAAACAAACCACCTAAAAAAGCTGCAAGAGCCGGCATTTTTAACCCCTCATAGAATTGACCGTCTTATAAACCATCATGGCTGCCATAAAATAGGCAAGCGTTATAAATACATATCTCAACCTTTGGGCAGCTTCGCAAATAGGCGACCACGAGAATGAATGACGACCAAACTGCCCAAAATCAAGCAAAATATCTTGAGGACACTGACCACCAGTAACAAAAGCAGAAGAGGGCGAAAACGTCCCGAAATTACCATCCGACTTAATCCCACCCCAATCAGGCTCACCGCCGCCATCAGGCACGTCAGGAACGTCAGGAAGCCCATATTGTTCACTTCCTGAACCATCCCCATTACCATCAGCATTACCACCCGAATTACCATCAGAATCAGCCTTTTTAGACCCATTCGATTCACCCGATGAAGCACCTGATTTATTACCCATATCATCAGAACCGCCCAACTTTGAATTGCCCTGACCAGTATTTGACGAATCGGTTTTATTCGAACTCGAATCAGATGAATTTTGCGCAGTGCCACCGCCAGCGGACGGCGCACGACCTGCGTCGTTTGCGCCATTCCCGCCGGCGGCTGCACCCGCGCCATTTGCTTTATTGCTTGACGCGCCACCCCCAACGGATCCGCCACCACCCGCGCCCGAACCGGATGAACTTGAAGAAGTTGAATTGTTCGATGTTGATGAATTTCCACCTAAAGAACCGACAGACGAGCCGCCAAAATTCGTATCTTTAGCCTTTGTAGTACACAAAACGGAAAATGTACCACCCGAATTTTTTGTTATTTGACGATAACCTTTATGGCAAGAAGATTCTGATTTAATTTGATGCTTATAAATTGGCTCTAAACCCCAAGACCATTTCGCCTTAGTATCCCCGCCATAACAACTACCATTTTCATAAAAAAAGCTTGAACCATCATAGCCTCTACCAGAACATGCAGATTCGGGACTATCTCCATAATTTGAGTGACCACCCAAACTATAAGCATGCCAATAGGCAATATTTGAATTTTTATCCTTTGCTGATGGCAATGCGCCACCGCCTGACGAGCCACCGCCACCGCCACCGCCTGACGAACCACCGCCACCG
>NZ_KV814836.1:0-511 GCF_001814135.1 Neisseria sp. HMSC067H09
GACAGGCAATGGCAAACCTGTCCCAAATCCAACGAACACAAAACATTTGATTAATTATGCCCTCAATATTCCGAGAAATCTGGGGAAAATACGTAATATCTATTTAGAATTAAAGAATAAACTAAATGTTCAAGAAACACCTTACTCAACGGCCGCCCTACTGCGCTCGCTGATAGAGTTAAGTTGCGACTACTATATTTTACACAATGGCAACATAGTATTTAACGATGGAAGCACTACGGAACCGGTTTTAGAGAATTCAAAATTGAGGGTAAAAATCTTGGGTGTCGCACAGGATATCCATCATAAGGATCGCGGGCTTATCAATAAAAAACAATTAGCCACATTAAAGCTTGAATGCCCTAAACGGGGAACCGATACGGGCAGTTTGGATATATTGCATAGTACGCTGCATAATTATTCGCATGAGATTAGTCCGCAGCAGATTATTGTTGCACACAATAATTTTGAACCGCTCATCAGCGCCATATGGAGAAAATAAATTTGAAAA
>NZ_KV814837.1:0-2455 GCF_001814135.1 Neisseria sp. HMSC067H09
TGTTGCACTTGAAATCCGAATCCAAGGACCTTTTGATTACGGCGGGTTTATAGGATGCCGTTGGTGTGCACGTGGTCTTCTGTTACTGGTAAGGTTTTATGCTGGTAGGAATAGACGGCATCTTGGATGGTGTTGATGTTTTTGCTGACGCTGACTAATACATCAGACATGCTGACGTTGCTGCCTTTGGTATTGACATTATCAAGCGTATCGCCGTTATGGGTGTTGGAGTTGGCATAAACATCAATATCCGATTCATAACGCAGCCAGGTTTTGTAGATTTGGCCTTTGATGTCGGTTACCAAGGTATTATTTGCCATATTTAAATTAGCATTAACCTTACCATCCCCGGTACTGCGGACTTCAACGATACCGTTATCCAGGTGTCCGTGTAGCGACAGGGTATTATTGGTAACGTTATATTCCTTGGCATTTGTACGCATAAAGGCAAATTCAGCATAACCGCCGGATTCTTCACGAACGGTAACGGCGTTGTTGTTTAGCGTAACCGAGCCATGCATCGGTACGTCGGAGTGATGTTCTTCAATATAGAAAGGAACAGCTCCGCTCTTTATTTTGCCAATATCAGCAACATTATCACTAATGTTGATGGTGCTGGTACCGATACCTTTTTCATGAGTTTGCGGGGCGTAGGTATCATTGATAACCGCCATCAGGTATTTGGTGGATTCGCCACTGATTTTGTTACCGGTAATGTTTAGTGTGTAATCCATTTTTTGTTCATGGTTACGGAATTCGATACCGTAGGTTTGGATATTGTCTTTATAGACCTCCAAGTTATTGATTGTGTTGTTGCTGATGTCAAAATAGCCTTTATCTTTACTGTGTAAGTCCCGGCGTTGCGTATTGGTCTGTACTTGGATACCTGAATACATATGGTAGTCGTATCCCGGGGTGTCATCGACGGCAAGACGGAACGAAGTGTCCTGTGTAATGACATTACCGGATATTTTGACGTTGTCCAGCGAGAATTGGCGGTTATAGACGGCAATCCCGTACAGGCGGTCGCCATTTAATGTGTTGTTTTCAATCAAGACGTTTGTGCCGTCATGTACATCCAAACCTTTCCGATAGTTGTGATCTGTTGTGTTTTTACGGTAGGTAATCCCGTAGTTGTAGCTACCTGCAGCGGCAGCCATACCATAGCCGGTACCGCCATCATCTTGGTGTCCGTTCCAAGATAAGAGATTGCCTTCTCCAAGGAAATTCTTCTGATAGGAAACCAGAGCACCGGCAACGCGGTTGTGGTGCAGCTTGGAATCAATAATACGGTTGTTTTCACCTAAAGGCAGTGAATCGTATTTGTCGTCGATGGAACCGTTGGCAACGCGATCTTTATAAGACAGTTTATAGCCGGCTTCACGCATGAGTGCGGCGGTAGAGGTAAAGGTTACGCCTGCACGGTTTGCACCAGATACTTCCACTTTGCTGATCAGGGTGTTGTCTGCATCGTTGACTAAAATACCGTTTACTTTACCGAAGTAGCTTAAATCTTTCCGGTAGAAGTCAGCATTGGTATATCGAACCGATAGGTCGGCAATCGTTTTACCATTTTGACCATCCACCAAGATACCTGCAAAGGCACGAACATCGTCGTGGTTGGTGTTGGAATTGAATATGCCGACTTGGGCTTTGTCGAAGTTAATCTGGGTTTTACCCATACCCGAACCGAAGATGCCTTTAACGCCGGAGGTATTATTGTCGATAACGATTTGATCAGAAATGTAATAAGTACCGTCCATAAACAGCATGGCTTTTTCTTTGTGGGCGGCTTCGAGTGCAGCTTTGATGGCAGCCAGACTGTCTTTTTTACCTGTAGGATCCGCACCGAAATCATTTACATTAATGTAGCGACCATATTGTTTGGATTCATATACTTTATAGTCGCCGGATTCCGATTGTTTGCCTTCGGCAGGATTATGGATATGGGCAGTCGCAGTCGTTCCTTTTTCAGCAGCAGGTTGCGTAGGAGAAACATTTTTGTTGTTTTGGTGTTGTGTTGCATTATTGTTGTCATCGGAAAGGTCGGTTACTTTGCCGGTGTTGTCTTGTGCCGGCAGTGTACTCTTGCCGACATGGGATTTATCGGATGATGGGTTGTCTGTTTTAGAGCCGGTATTTTTTGCAGGTTTGCTCATTTCTTCTTCGTTTGAAGAATGATTGCCCAGTTTATTTTCCGAATGTTTGATTTGTTCTGCACGGTTTTTTTCTGCCAGCTCGGCTTTTGCAGCAGCATCAGCAGCTTTACGGGCTGCTTCTGCCTTTTCGCGAGCACTGATGATGGCTGCTTTACGATCGATTTCTCGTTTTTGTTCCAAAGCTACACGTTCGGCTTCAGCTTTTTCTCGGGCTGCTTTGCGCTCGGCTTCAGCTCTTTCCTGAGCGGCCTTTTTCTCGGCTGCGGCTTTTTTCTCGGCTGCGGCCATGGCAATCT
>NZ_KV814838.1:0-2555 GCF_001814135.1 Neisseria sp. HMSC067H09
AGCGACAGCGAAAAAATCGCTGCGGGCGACACCGTGACCGTGAAACAAGGTAAGAACATCCGAGTGAAACGCAGCGGTAAAGAGCTGACGGTTGAGACTGAAGACGATGTCGAATTCGGCACTGTTTCCGCTACTACCGTACTGGCCGACAGCTTCATCTCCGGCAACAGCGTGCTGAGCGGAGAAGGTCTGAAGATCGGTGTGGACGGTTCGCCAAGCCAAGTGTCTCTGACCAATGCCGGTCTGAACAACGGCGGCAACAAGATTGCCAACGTAGCCAAAGGTACGGCAGACACCGACGCCGTCAACGTCGCCCAGTTGAACGAACAACTCGCCGCCACCGAAAAAACCACCACCGTCGTTGCCGGTAAGAACGTTACCGTCAGCGAAAAAGTGGACGGCAACAACACCGAGTACACGGTTAACGCCGACAAGACCACCATCAGCCAGGCGGCTAACGGCGCGGTTAAAGTCAGCGAAGGCGCGAAAGACGCCGACGGTGTTACCGATTACACGCTGGATTTGACTGACGAAGCCAAAGCCGACATCGCCAAAGGCGTCGCGGCAAAAGACGCGGTGGACAACAAAGGCCTGACCTTTGCCGCCGACAACGGCACGACCGGTGCGAAGAAACTGGGTGACAGCCTGAGCGTCAAAGGCGATGGCAACATCCTGACCCGCGCCGACGAAAACGGCATCGGCTTCTCGCTGGCCGACAAGATTACCGTCGGCAAAGCAGGCAACGGCAACAAACCGCTCGTGATCGACGGTACCGCCGGTCTGATTTCCGGTCTGAGCAACACCACTCTGGGCGGTGCGGACTTTGCCACTAAAGGCCAAGCCGCAAGCGAAGAGCAGTTGAACGCAGCCCAAGCCAACCTGGCGAAACTGCTCGGCGGTAACGCGGCCAACGACAAAGGCAACGTCACCACCACCGACATCGGCGGTACAGGCAAAGACAACGTCCATGACGCCATTGCCGCAGTCAAAGAAACTGCCGACAAAGGCTGGAACCTGAATGCCAACGACGAAACCTCGTCTGAAAAAATCGGCGCAGGCGACACCGTAACCTTTAAAGAAGGCAAAAACGTCAAAGTCAGCCGCAACGGTAAACACATCACCGTAGCGACTTCAGACGACGTCTCCTTCGACAAAGTAACCGTAGGCGACAGCGTTCTGACCGACAACGGACTGACTGTGGGCAACGGCAAAGCAGGCAAACCTGTCAGCCTGACCAAAGACGGTCTGAACAACGGAGGCAATAAAATTGCCAACGTAGCCAAAGGTACGGACGACACCGACGCAGTGAACGTTGCGCAGCTCAAAGCAGCCGCAGCGAAAGCGACATCCAAAGTGGACAGCGGCAACGACAACATCGGCGTCACACCAGAGCAAAATGCCGACGGCAGCACCACTTACAAAGTGGCGACCGCACCTAACCTCAAAGCCGACAGCTTCACCGCAGGCGATACCGTTGTGAACAACGACGGCGTTAAAGTCGGCGACAAAGTGGCGCTGGGCAAAGACGGTCTGAAAGCAGGCGATGTGAACATCACCGCCGACGGCATCAATGCCGGCAACAAAGCCATCAGTAATGTTGCCGCCGGTGTGAAAGACACCGATGCCGCCAACGTCGGACAGCTGAACCGTCTGACTGCCGCCGCCAAGACCGAAGTTGAAGCCGGTACCAACATCGCCAGCGTTACCAGTAAAAAAGGTAAGAACGGTCAAACCGTTTACACTGTTAACGCAGACGGCGCGAGCATCTCCGCAGGTTCCGACAACATCGTCGTAACCAAAGGCAACAAAGACGCCGACAACGTAACCGACTACGCCGTTGACCTGTCTAAAGCCGTCAAAGCCGACATCGCCAAAGGCGTCGCGGCGAAAGACGCGGTGGACAATAAAGGCATCAGCTTCGCAGGCGACAGCGGTACGACCGTTGCCAACAAACTGGGCGATACCGTTGCGGTTAAAGGCGATGCCAACATCACCACCACCGCAGGCGCGAACGGCATTCAGGTCGGCCTCAACAAAGACCTGAAAGTAGACAGCGTCAAAGCAGGCGATACCGTTGTGAACAACAACGGCGTCAACGTCGGCGACAAAGTCGCGCTGGGTAAAGACGGTCTGAAAGCAGGCGATGTCAACATCACTGCCGACGGTATCAATGCAGGCGGTAAGAAAGTGACCGGCGTCGCCGCAGGCACCGTCGCCGCAGGCAGCACCGATGCCGTCAACGGCGGACAACTGCACCAGGTTTACGAACTGATCGGCAGCAACGGCGGCAACGTCAACACCGCACCGCCGTCAGTCGAAGCAGACGGCAAAGCAGGCTTGGGTAATATCAAAAACATTACCCTGGTGGACAACAGCAACAACCCGAACGTGACCAACGTCACGAACGAGACCAAGATTGCCCAGTCCAACGGTTACAGCCTCGTGACCTACAACGTCGAAGACCAAGGCATGTACGTGACCAACAACGTCATCGAAGCCGTAGGCCGTATGAACGAACAAGGTATCAAGTTCTTCCATACCAACGACGGCGAAGT
>NZ_KV814839.1:0-6666 GCF_001814135.1 Neisseria sp. HMSC067H09
GTCCAACTTTTGGGGTGCAGTTCAAACCTATTTTCGGGTTTTCAGACGACCTGTTGCTTGATCAAATCACTTCAATTATTGCCCGATAGGAATCAGCAGTGAACCAGCGTGCCTTCGTCTTCGCCGGTAATGACGCGTTTGAGCGAGCCTTGTTTGGCGATGCCGAAGACGACAATGTTGAGTTTGCGTTCGCGGCAGAGGGCGAAGGCGGTCGCATCCATGACTTTGAGGTTTTTGTTCAATGCTTCGTCAAAGGTGATGGTTTCGTAGCGCGTGGCGGACGGGTCTTTTTTCGGGTCTGCGGTATAAACGCCGTCCACATTGGTGGCTTTGAGCATGACGTCGCAGTTCATTTCGGCTCCACGCAGGGCGGCGGCGGTGTCGGTGGTGAAGAATGGGTTGCCCGTACCGGCGGCGAAGATGACGACTTTGCCTTCTTCAAGGTATTGGATGGCTTTGGGGCGGGCGTAGGTTTCGGCGATTTGCTGCATAGAAAGCGCGGATTGTACACGCGCTTTGATGCCGAGGGTTTCGAAGGCATCTTTGAGGGCGAGCGCATTCATAACGGTTGCCATCATGCCCATGTAGTCGGCGGTGGCACGGTCCATGCTGCCTGCCTGGGCGGATACGCCGCGGAAGATGTTGCCGCCGCCGACGACGATGCCGACTTGTACGCCCATTTTGACGATTTCGGCGATTTCACCGACGGTTTGGACGATGGTGTCGTGGTTGATGCCGAAAGGGTCGGAACCCATCAGGGATTCGCCGGAGAGTTTCAGTAATACGCGTTTGTATTTGATTTGCTGTGTCATGGGATACCTTGCTTTCTTTGGGTGGATAGCGCTCGTTATGCAGGGCAAACTGACCATTCGATAACGGTGGTATTTTGCTCTGTAAAACGGCATATTCTGCGTTAAAAATACTCGCAAGATGTCCAATCTTGCTGCGCTTTTTGCCTTGAATCTGCCGTTTTCCGTACCAAAAACCGACTCGTTCCAAATGATCAGTTCACCCTGTGGCGCTGCTTCAATTCGGGGAAAGGGCGTTTGATTTTTCAGACGACCTTTCGGGATGTTTGGCTGACAGGGTAACGCGTTTTCCGTGGGTGTATATGGGTTTGGATAAATTATTATGTGTTGATTATGATGAAATATTTTCTGTTCGACAGTATTTTAAACAGTGTAACTCTCAAAAAAAAGCACCCTGATTCGTTTGGAATCCAGGTGCTTTCTTTTTCATCTCTGCCTTACACTTTAGCAGCAGCGGCAACTTCGGCTGCGTAGTCGACAACGGCTTTTTCGATGCCGTCGCCTACTTTGTAACGTACGAAGCTGATGATTTCGGTGCCGTTTTCTTTAGCGAATTGGGCAACGGTTTGGTCAGGGTTCATCACGAATGCTTGGCCGTTCAGGGTGATTTCGGCCAAGAATTTGCGGATACGGCCTTCAACCATTTTAGCGGCGATGTCGGCAGGTTTGCCGGAAGCGATGGCTTGCTCAGTGTAGATGTGGCGTTCTTTTTCGATGGTTTCGGCATCTACTTCAGCTTCGGTTACGCATTGCGGTTTGGCGGCAACGATGTGCATACCGATTTTACGCGCTACGTCTTCAGAGCCTTTGAACTCAACCAATACGCCTTCGGTAGCCAATGCGCCGTGGATGTAGGCAACCAGTTGGTTGGCAGTGTCGATCACTTGGAAGCGGCGGACAGACATGTTTTCGCCCAATTTGGCGATGATGGCTTTGCGTTCGGTCTCAACCAATTCGCTCAGTTCTTCAACGGTAGCCGGTTTTTTCTCGGCAGCGGTTTTCGCAACGAAGTTAGCGAATTCTACGAAGCCTGCGTCTTTGGCAACGAAGTCGGTTTCGCAGTTTACTTCAACCAATGCGCCGACATTGCCGTTGATGGCGTAAGCCAATACGCCTTCGGCAGCGGTACGGCCAGCCAGTTTGCCGGCTTTCGCGCCGGATTTGATGCGCAGGATTTCTTCGGCTTTTTCGAAGTTGCCTTCGGCTTCAACCAAGGCTTTTTTGCATTCCATCATGCCCAGGCCGGTAGCGGCGCGCAGGTCGGCAACCATTTTTGCAGTAATTTCTGCCATTTTGAATCTCCTAGATTTTGGGGAAACACGGGGTATCCGTGTTTGGGAATGGGGTCGTCTGAAAAGGTTTTTCAGAACGGGATTTGAGAAAAGGGGCATAACGCCCCTCTTCGGTTTGCCGGATTACTCGGCAGCAGCTTCTTGGGCAGCGGCTACGGTTTCTTGCAGCGCTTGGTTTTTGCCTTCCAAAACTGCGTCGGCGATGCCGCGGCAGTACAGGCGGATGGCTTTGGCGGAGTCGTCGTTACCAGGGATAACGTATTTCACACCGTCAGGGCTATTGTTGGTATCAACTACGGCGATAACGGGGATGCCCAGTTTTTCAGCCTCGACCAGAGTACCTTTTTGGTAGCCGGTGTCGATAACGAAAATCGCGTCAGGCAGGCCTTTCATGTTTTTGATACCGCCCAAAGAACGTTCCAGTTTTTCAACGTCGCGTTGCATTTCCAGAATTTCTTTTTTGTTGAAACCGCCTTCGGCAGCGTTTTCCAAAGCGGCGGTTTTTTCTTCCAGGCGTTTGATGGATTGCTTAACGGTTTTGTAGTTGGTCAGCATGCCGCCCAACCAACGGTGATCGACGAAAGGCATACCGGCGCGGGTAGCTTCTTCGCGGATGATTTCACGCGCTTGGCGTTTGGTGCCGACAAACAGCACGGTGCCTTTATTGGCAACCAGACGGCGTACGGCTTCTTGCGCTTCTTGGAACATCGGCAGGGTTTTTTCCAGGTTGACGATGTGGATTTTATTGCGCGCACCGAAAATGTATTGTGCCATTTTCGGGTTCCAGAAACGGGTTTGGTGGCCGAAGTGAACGCCGGCTTCAATCATCTGACGCATAGTAATTTGAGACATTTTATTTCCTTGAAAGGGTTAAGAGCACACATTCAATCGCATAGAACTTGATAGGCTGCGCCTATTGTCAAGCACCCTTCGGCGAAAGTGGGCATAAGTTTTAAAAAATAGTGTGTTTCCGAAATGGAAAACTGACGGATTATAGCGGATAAGGGGTCGTCTGAAAAGGGATTTTATGCACTGCCATCCTGTTTGCCGCCTTCTTGTCCGGCTGCGCGGCGGCTTTGTTCGAATGCTTCCTTTTCCTGTTGCTTCATCAGGCGGTTGCGGCGGCGGATGGTGACGGTGAAAACGGTAAACGCGACGGGCAGGACTGCCCAAAAAACCAAATAAATCAAAGCGCGCGCGATGTTGGGCTGGGCGGCGGAATACATGACGGCGACGAAGAGGTAGCCGATAAGGACGATATGCCACATGGCGGAATCCTGTTTTGATGTTAACGGAGCGTTTATAATCGCCGTATTCTACAACAACACTCAAAAGGTCGTCTGAAATGAGGAATGAGGAAAAACACGCCCTGCGCCGAGAATTGCGCCGCGCCCGCGCGCAGATGGGACATCAAGGGCGGTTGGCGGCGGGGCAAACGGTTAACCGCCTGCTCAAACGTTATATCAAGAAGGGGCGGAAGATCGGCGTGTATTGGCCGATGGGCAGCGAGCTGCGGCTGGACGGCTTTGTCCGCGCGGCACAAAAACGTGGCGCCAAACTCTATCTGCCTTATATCGAACCGCATTCGCGGCGAATGTGGTTCACGCCCTATCCTGCCGATGGGACGAAACAAGAACGCAAACGAGGCAGGGCGAAGCTGCATGTACCGCAGTTTACGGGACGCAAAATCCGTGTACACGGTTTATCGATATTGCTTGTCCCGATTGTCGGCATGGACCGCGAAGGCTACCGCTTGGGGCAGGCTGGCGGCTATTACGACGCGACGCTCGCGGCGATGAAATACCGTTTACAGGCAAAAACCATAGGCGTAGGCTTCGCTTGTCAACTGGTTGACACGCTGCCGCGCGAACCGCACGACCTGCCGCTGGACGGGTTTGTATCGGAGTCGGGCGTGCTGGTGTTCAAACATCATTAATCAATAGCTTTCAGACGACCTCAAAGATGTTGCCCGTTAAGACACTATAAAAGGTCGTCTGAAAACTCAAATCTTCAAATACAAAGGAAACCTCATGGCTGATTTTTCATCCGTTCCCGTTTTGTCCTTCGACCGCGTCCGTCTCGAGCCTTTGACAGCGGCACACGAAAACGGTTTGCGCGAAGCAGTTTGCGACGGCGAAGTCTGGAAGCTGAACGTAACCAGCGCACCCGAACCCGACCAAGTGGCGGACTACATCCGCACCGCCACGCAAACCCGCCTCGCCTTTGCCGTCATCGACGAAGACACGGGCAAAATCGTCGGCTCGACTTCGCTTTACCACATCGACCCCGCCATCCCCCGCCTCTACATCGGTTTCACATGGTACGCCCTGTCGGCACGGCGCACGCGCATCAATACCGCCTGCAAAATCATGTTGCTCGACTACGTCTTCGACACTTTAAACTGTCGCTGCGCCTGTTGGCAGACCGACAACCTCAACACCGCTTCCCAACGCGCCATCGAACGCCTGGGCGCACACCAAGACGGCATCTTGCGCTGCCACAAACTGCGGAAAGACGGCAGCGTGCGCGATACGGTGGAATACAGCCTGCTGCGCGAAGAATGGCCGCAGGCAAGGGCAAAACTGCTCAAAAAAGCGGCAGCTTATGACGCGTCCTGAAGAAACGTTTTCTTCTTCATTTTTTCATCAAAACACGTCCATCTTGCTGACAATCTGAAGTCTTTAAGAAGTGAATGAAATCAGGTTCAACCCCGCCAAACACCTGATAAATAAAGGTCGTCTGAATGTTTCAGACGACCTTTTCAAACTACGTTTATGTAAATCCAAACAGAAAATCTTTGCAATTCTCAGAAAAATCCACTAAATTCTCAATAACATATTATGAACGGTTTAACATCGGTTCAAAACGTAAAACCCGCGCGCAATCTTCCACGCCAAAAACACCGCGCCAGCAGGTTTTACCGCCGAAACAGGCGTTCGTAATACAACGGATAATCATAAAGGCAGGATATGCCTGTTTCTAGGAGTACAACCATGGCTGAAGCAACAGATGTTGTCTTGGTGGGTGGAGGCATTATGAGCGCGACTTTGGGCGTTTTGCTCAAAGAACTCGAACCGTCTTGGGAAATCACCCTTATCGAACGCTTGGAAGACGTAGCGTTGGAATCGTCAAACGCTTGGAACAACGCCGGCACAGGGCATTCCGCGTTATGCGAACTCAATTACGCCCCGCTCGGCGCAGACGGCACCATCGACCCGACCCGCGCCCTCAATATTGCCGAACAATTCCACATCAGCCGCCAGTTCTGGTCATCGCTTGTCGAAGAAGGCAAAATCACCGACAACTCCTTCATCCATACCGTCCCGCATATGTCGCTGGTCATGAACACCGACCATTGCGACTACCTGCAAAAACGTTTCGACGCATTCAAATCCCAAAAACTCTTCGAACGGATGGAATTCTCCACCGACCGCGCCAAAATCGCCGAATGGGCGCCGCTGGTCATCAGCGGCCGTAAAGAAGGCCAACCCGTCGCCGCCAACTACTCCGCCGAAGGCACAGACGTCGATTTCGGCAGTCTGACCCGCCAAATGGTGCAATACCTGCGCGAAAAAGGCGTCAAAACCGAGTTCAACCGCCACGTCGACGACATCAAACGCGAATCCGACGGCGCATGGGTGCTCAAAACCAGCGACACCCGCAACCCCGACGGCCAACTCACTCTCCGCACCCGCTTCCTCTTCCTCGGCGCAGGCGGCGGCGCACTGACCCTGCTGCAAAAATCCGGCATCCCCGAAGGCAAAGGCTACGGCGGCTTCCCCGTTTCCGGACTGTTCTTCCGCAACAGCAACCCCGAAACCGCCGCGCAACACAACGCCAAAGTGTACGGACAAGCCTCCGTCGGCGCGCCGCCCATGTCCGTCCCGCACCTCGACACCCGCAACGTGGACGGCAAACGCCACCTCATGTTCGGCCCTTACGCAGGTTTCCGCTCCAACTTCCTCAAACAAGGCTCGCTCATGGATTTGCCCCTGTCCATCCACTTGGACAACCTCTACCCCATGCTGCGCGCCGGCTGGGCAAATATGCCCCTGACCAAATACCTCTTGGGCGAATTGCGCAAAACCAAAGAAGAACGCTTCGCCTCCCTGCTGGAATACTACCCCGAAGCAAACCCTGACGACTGGGAACTCATCACCGCAGGACAACGCGTTCAAATCATCAAAAAAGACTCCGAAAAAGGCGGCGTCCTCCAATTCGGCACCGAAATCGTCGCCCACGCCGACGGCTCGCTCGCCGCACTCTTGGGCGCATCCCCCGGCGCATCAACCGCCGTACCCTTGATGATCAAACTCATCCACCAATGCTTCCCAAGCCGCATTTCCTCATGGGAAGGTCGTCTGAAAGAACTTGTTCCCGGCTTCGGCATCAAGCTTAACGACAACCCGCAGCTTGCCGAAGAAATCATCAGCCACAACGCCAAAGTATTGGGTATTCATTACGCTTGAGGCAGATAAATTGCAAGGCGGGCGTTCTTGCCCGCCTTTTTTCAAACCATTAAAGTATTAAAATATAGTGGATTAACTTTAAACCAGTACGGCGTT
>NZ_KV814840.1:0-10110 GCF_001814135.1 Neisseria sp. HMSC067H09
ACAATCGGCAAGGAAATTCAAAGGTCGTCTGAAAACTTGAGATTCAGGTTTTCAGACGACCTTTATCATAGAAAAAAGCCCGTAAATCCCTTACAATACGCCCCTAAAATTTTGAAAGCACACAAGAATCATGGAAGCCGAAGTAATCAACCAGCTCAACAACACCCTGAACGATTTGGAAAAGCGCAGCGAAGACATCCGCGTCTATATGGATTATCAGGGCAAGAAGGACCGATTGGAAGAAGTCATCGGCCTTTCCGAAGACCCTGAGCTGTGGAACGACCCCAAACGCGCCCAAGAAATCGGCAAAGAGCGCAAAATCCTCGAAGGCATCGTGTTGACGCTCGACAACATCGCGTCGGGCATCGAAGACAACCGAATGCTGATTGAAATGACCGTCGAAGAAAACGACGAAGAAGGTTTCGCCGCCGTGCAGGAAGACGTGGCGGGACTGGAAAAACAGATGGCGGATTTGGAGTTCAAACGGATGTTCAACCAGCCCGCCGACCCGAACAACTGCTTTATCGACATCACCGCAGGCGCGGGCGGTACGGAAGCGGAAGACTGGGCGGGCATGCTGTTCCGCATGTACAGCCGCTACGCCGAGCGCAAAGGCTTCAAAATCGAAATCCTCGAAGAAGACGACGGCGAAATCGCGGGCATCAACCGCGCCACCATCCGCGTGGAAGGCGAATACGCCTACGGCTTGCTGCGCACGGAAACCGGCGTTCACCGCCTGGTGCGCTACTCGCCGTTTGACTCGAACAACAAACGCCATACGTCTTTCTCATCCGTGTTTGTTTACCCCGAAATCGACGATTCCATCGAAATCGAAATCAACCCTGCCGATTTGCGCATCGACACTTACCGCGCATCGGGCGCGGGCGGTCAGCACATCAATAAAACCGACTCCGCCGTGCGCATTACCCACGAGCCGACAGGGATTGTGGTGCAGTGTCAAAACGACCGTTCGCAACACGCCAACAAAGCCGCTGCGATGGAAATGTTGAAATCCAAACTGTATGAATTGGAAATGCGCAAACGCAATGAAGAGAAACAGGCGTTGGAAGAAGGTAAGTCCGATGTGGGTTGGGGCAGCCAAATCCGCTCATACGTCTTGGACTCCTCACGCATCAAAGACTTGCGCACAGGCTACGAAGTCGGCAACACTAAAGCCGTATTGGACGGCGATTTGGACGGTTTCATCGAAGCCAGCCTGAAACAGGGCGTGTAAAACCTAAAATACAAAAAGGTCGTCTGAAAACCAGAGATTTCAGTTTTCAGACGACCTTTTTGTTTCCTATCCGTCAAATTAGCCACGACACAAAGTCATGGCATAACCGACCGCAACACATGGGGTTTCCCTGCGAAATAAATGCGCATAAAACCCAATTCTTGTCGGCATGGCAGGCCTTCGGCAAAGCCTACACTGAATATTCAGATTATCTCCAACCGACATCTATTTAATCATCAGGCCGTCAATTCAAACAAGCAATGCCCATAGTCTTTAAGATATGGCTTTGCTTTGAAATTTTCAGACAGGGGCTGCAATGCGTTCCACCATACCCACGCCGACCCCGCAGATGCCGACGTGCGCAGCGACAACGGGGGATACTGGTACGCCCTGCCCGAGCCGCCTTCCGGTTTTTTCAAAAAAACGTTCGGCAAAAAGCCGGTAGCGTTCTTCGTCGCCGCTGTATAGGCCGCCGAGGATAAATTGGTCTTTCGGCTTGCCGTTCATCAGGCTGACGGTATTGGCAATAATGGAATCAAACATTTTGACATCGTCGGTAACGGTTTCTAAGCGTTCCAAATTGTCTTGCGAAAAGTGCAGGACGTTACGCAATCCGAGCCAATCGCCGAAAGACGCGCCGACGCGGGAAAGCGTGCCGCCCAAAGAAAGGGACTTGAGCGAAGAAAGTCCGAATACGATGTGGCAATAAGGCTTGAGGCTTTCCAAGTGTGCGACGACCGTTTGGGGAGGCAGGCCTGCCCGAAGCAGCCGTTCCGCCTCCATGGCGAAAAAGCCTTCCGACATACAGCAGGTACCTGTGTCGATAACATGGATTTTCAATTGTGGAAACTGCGCCGCCATTTTGCGGATAACATCCGCCGAGTCGCTCAATTTGTGACTCAACGTCGTAACGATGACTTCGTGATAGCCCTGCTCCACCAGATAATTGAATGTTTTGAACAATTCGTCTTCGCAAGGCGGCAGCGTGCTGATCGGGTCATCCAGATGATTGGTGCGCCATTCGCAATATTCTTTGTTGTTCACATCTGAACCGTCTGCATGCCATTGATGATTAAACGAAATGTTTAAATGCAGAATATGTATGGTGCTGTCGCGTCCGGCCATACTGTCAACTGAACCGCTGGATGTCGATAAAACCGCACAGCGGTACAATGCATAAGAACCCGGCATACTTTCTCCCTCGAATATCCGACAATGAAAATCTATCCCTTAATATGATTTAACCGTTAAGACAAACGGTATGTTTAAATGATAAACGGTATGTTTATTATTGTCTATATGATTATTACCTCAAGTCATATTTTAGGATGCCAGGAAGAAAACCGCTCCATACGCCATATCGTTTACAATACTGGCTTTTAGCCTCAAACAAGGATGCTCATGCAAAAAATCACTCTGATTGCCGCTTATGCCGCCCACCGTTGTATCGGCATCAACAATACCATGCCTTGGCATCTGCCCGAAGACTTTGCCTTTTTCAAAACCTATACCACAGGCAAACCGGTCGTCATGGGGCGTAAAACATGGGAATCTCTGCCTAAGAAACCATTGCCTGGCCGCCGCAATATCGTTATTACCCGTCAGTCGGATTATCTTGCCGAAGGGGCGGAAACCGTCTCCGAGCTGGAAGAAGCATTGGCATTGTGTGCGGATGCCGAAGAAATCATCATCATGGGCGGTGCGCAGATTTACGCCCAAGCCCTACCGTATGCAACCGATTTGCGCCTGACCGAGGTGTCGCTCGATGTATCCGGAGACGCTTTTTTCCCTGAATTTTCATCGGATAAATGGAAAGAGCAGTTGCGTGAAACACACATAAGCGAGAAAGGTATCGGATACGCCTTTGTCCACTATGTCCGCCGTTGACCAAGCATTCCTTTGAATCCGTATATTAAAAAAGGTCGTCTGAAAACCTGGATATTGGTTTTCAGACGACCTTTTGATGTCGGCGCAAAACGGCTTACTTGAATTTGTAAGTGTATTGCAGGCCGATGATGTCGGCGTGGTTTTTGAAACGCGCGCCGGATGCGCCTTTGCTGTCCACATCGCTACCGGTCGCGCGGGCAGTGTGGTAGCGGGTGTCGTTGATGTGGATGTGGCTGTAAGCGGCATCGAGGACGTGGTTTTTGCCGATATGGTATTTCGCACCGAGCGAGAACCAGATGCGGTTGCCGTCGGGCAGGCTGTTCATGCGGTAGCCGGCGTTTTTGACGGGCGAGCGGTCAAAGGCGATACCTGCGCGCAGTTGCAGCGGGTCGGTCACTTGGTAAGAACCGCCGAGCGCGACTTTGTAAGTGTTGCGCCAGTTGGGCGTGATGACGGTGCGGTCGGATTTGCCGTTGACGACGTTTTTGGTGTTTTCAAAAACCAGTTCCGCTTTGTTGAAGCGGCTGTGGCGCGTCCAAGTTACATCGCTGAACAGGTTGAATTTGTCGGTGGCTTTGTACATGCCGTGAACGGACAAGGATTCGGGCGTGACGATTTTGACGCTTGCTTTTTCACGCGGAACGTAACCGCGGGCGGCAAGCGCGCCCAAATCCCAAGCGCGACGGGCGTATGCGCCGTCGGCTTCCCATTCTGCCGAGCCTTTGAGGGTGTGTGATACTTTGGAGCGGTAGTTCACGCCGACCCGTGCGCGGTCATTGATGTCCCACATCCAGGCAAGTTGATAGCCGAAGCCCCAGTCGTGGCCTTTAACTTCGGCGTGTCCGTCAGATTTGCCTTGCGCGCTGACGGATACAGGGCGGCCGGCGGCGCGTGAGGCAAGGCCGCTGGCGAGTTGGCTAATAGCGCCGGAGGCATCCCAGTCGGAATATTTGCGCAATTCGGCTTTGGAATATTGGGCGATCAGGCCGGCACCGAAAGCATGGTTTTCATTGGCTTTCCAAGCGACGACCGGCTCGATGTCGATGCTGGTAAGGCCGAGTTTGTTGATGTTATGGCGCAGCACGGAATCTTTTTCGTATTCGGTGACAGAGCCGAAAGGGACGTAAACGCCCAAGCCCAAAGTTACGTCGTCATTGACTTTGTATGCGCCGTAGAGGTGCGGAACGACGGTGGTTTTGGTGATTTTGCCGCTTTTCGAGCCGGAAACATCGCCGCCTTGATAGTATTGTGCGGAATCGGCTTCGTAGCGGATGCTGGGCAGGACGATGTTGGCGTTGACGGAAACTTGGCTGCTGTCAAGTTTGGACAGGCCGGCAGGGTTGTAGAAGATGGTCGATGCGTCGGCGGCTTCCGCGCCGGAAGAGTTGGCGGTGCCTTGCGCATTGACTGACTGCGTACCGAAGTGGTAGCCCGAAGCGTGGACTGCGCCGGAGAAGAAGACTGCGCTGAGTAAGATTACGGTTTGTTTAATAGGTGAGTTCGTCATTTTCTTAAAACCTACATTCAAATAATAAAGAGGTCGTCTGAAACAAACGCCTCTATCCGATTAGTATAGGTGCTCGATTCTATACCACCTTACCGTTTTTGCCTAATCTTTTCGATTCTTTGCACGGTTTTAACCCTATTCGATTGTTGCAGGGAAGTCATTTCTCTTTCATGCCTTTGAATTATCGTTTGTTGTGAAACCGACAACACTTCCCAAATGTAAAAAGGTCGTCTGAAAAACTGATTTCAAGTTTTCAGACGACCTTTCGCATTTATGCCGATCCGGCTTTATAGCTAAAACTAAGCCTCTGCCACGGAATCGCGGCTGAAGGTTTTTTCGCAGTAGTGGCATTTGAGCTTGGTCTGCCCGCTTTGTTTGCGGACGTAGAAGCGGCTTTTCACCGGCTCGCCGTGGCTGGCGCAGTTGGTGTTCGGGCAGCGGAACACTTCGGCGATTTCGTCGGGCAGGGTGAGCCGGCGTTTGTTGATGACTTTGAAGTGGTCGATGGTGTTGACGACGGCTTCGGGGGCGAAGAGGGCGAGGCGGTTGGCGGCGTTGTCGTCCAGCCAGACGCCGGTGATTTTGATGATGTCTTTGCTGCCTTGGGTTTTGCTGGGCAGGTTGAAGCCGACGGTGACGGCGCTGCCGTAGTGCAGCAGTTTGAATTGGCGCAGGATAATCAGGCCTTTGCCGGCGGGGATGTGGTCGATGACGGTGCCTTTTTCGATGGCTTCGACGCTGAGTTTGGGGGTTTCCATATTTGCTCCTTATACTTCTTCGTTCAACACCAGCGACAAAATCGCCATGCGGGCGTAAACGCCGTTGGTCGCCTGCTCGAAATAGTAGGCGTGCGGCGTGGCATCGACGTCGGGGTGGATTTCGTCAACGCGCGGCAGGGGGTGCAGCACGCGCAGGTTGGGGCGGGCGTTGGCGAGCATGGCGGCGTTGAGGTTGAATTTGCCTTGGATTTTGGCGAACTCTTGTTCGTCGAAGCGTTCGCGCTGGACGCGGGTCATGTACAGAATGTCCGCCCATTCGATAGCGGCTTCGAGGTCGGGCAGGATTTGGTAACGGCAGCCTGCGGCTTCGAGTTCTTCGGTGATGTATTCGGGCATGGCGAGGCTGGGCGGGGAGACGAAGGCGAATTCGCAGTCCCAGCGTTTGAGGGCTTGGCAGAGGGAATGGACGGTGCGGCCGTATTTGAGGTCGCCCGCCATGGCGATTTTGATGTTGTTCAGACGGCCTTGGGTTTCGTAGATGGTCACGAGGTCGAGCAGGGTTTGGCTGGGGTGTTGGTTGGTGCCGTCGCCGGCGTTGATGACGGGGACTTTGGAAAACTCGGCGGACACGCGCGCGGCGCCGTCTTTGGGGTGGCGTTGGATGATGGCGTCGGTGTAGCTGGAGATGATGCGGGCGGTGTCGGCGAGGGTTTCGCCTTTTTTCGCGCTGGTGTTGGCGCCGTCGGAGAAGCCAATGACTTTGCCGCCCAAGCGTTGTACGGCGGTTTCAAACGACAGGCGCGTGCGGGTGGAGGGTTCGAAAAAGCATGAGCCGATGAGTTTGCCTTCGAGCAGGTCGTCGCGCGGGTCGGCTTTGAGCTTGAGGGCGGTTTGCAGGAGCAGCTCGAGCTGTTCTGTCGTCAGGTCGGAAATGGAGATGACGTGTTGTCGGTAAAGCGGGTTGGGCATTCGGCTTCCTTTCTTCAATTCGGCAAAAACCCCGCTAAGGCGGGGTTTTACGAAACAACGACGGACGCGCCGCGGCGTGCGGTACGGGCAAAACGGGCGGGGCGGGCGTTAAGGCGCATGGGTCGTCTGAAATCGGTTTGAGGTGGCGGTATTATCGCATATTTGACGGGGTGGGGTTTCGGATTTTCGCGCAAAGGGGTCGTCTGAAAATGGCGACAGTTTGCGCTTTCAGACGACCCCGCAGCCCCCGTCCCGCCCTAAAATCCTGTTAGAATACCGTTTCATTTCATTCATAATAATCAAACCATTCCAATTTAAAGCCGCGCCCAATACGATGAAACTCCCGCCGCTCAAACCCCTCATCATTACCTCGCTGCCCGTCTTCGCCAGCGTCTTTATCGCCGCAACCCTCGTCTGGCGGTTTGGCACGCCCAAGCTCGCCATGCCCTTCGTGCTCGGCATCATCGCGGGCGGCCTCGTCGATTTGGACAACCGCCTGACAGGTCGTCTGAAAAACATCATCATCACCGTCGCCCTGTTCACCCTCTCGTCGCTCGTCGCCCAAAGCACGCTCGGCACCGGCCTGCCCTTCATCCTCGCCATGACCCTGATGACCTTCGGCTTTACCATTTTGGGCGCGGTCGGACTGAAATACCGTACCTTCGCGTTCGGCGCACTTGCCGTCGCCACCTACACCACGCTCACCTACACCCCCGAAACCTTCTGGCTGACCAATCCCGTCATGATTCTGCTCGGGACCGTGTTATACAGCACCTGCACACTCGTTTTCCAAATCATCCTCCCGCACCGCCCCGTCCAAGAAAGCGTCGCCAACGCCTACGAAGCGCTCGGCGGGTATTTTGACGCCAAAGCCGACTTTTTCGATCCCGACGAAGCCGCTTGGCTCGGCAACCGCCAAATCGATCTCGCCATGAGCAACACCGGCGTCATCACCGCCTTCAACCAATGCCGCGCCGCCCTGTTTTACCGCCTGCGCGGCAAACACCGCCACCCGCGCACCGCCAAAATGCTGCGCTACTACTTCACCGCCCAAGACATACACGAACGCGTCAGCTCCGCCCACGCCGACTATACCGAGCTGACCGACACCCTCAAAAACACCGACCTCATCTTCCGCATCCGCCGCCTGCTCGAAATGCAGGGGCAGGCGTGCCGCAACGTTGCCGCCGCCCTGAGGAACGGCAAAGACTACACATACAGCAAACGCCTCGGACGCGCGATGGAAGGCTGCCGCCAATCACTCTCGCACTACACCGACGACCACCCCGAAAGCCGCAACATCCACCACATCCGCCGCCTGCTCGACAACCTCGGCAGCGTCGACCACCAACTGCGCCAACTCCAACACAGCGACTCCCCCGCCGAAAACGACAACAGCAGCGACACCCGCATCGCCGCCCTCGAAAACAGCAGCCTGAAAAACGTCTGGCAGACCGTCCGCAGCCAGCTCAACTTCGAGTCGGGCGTGTTCCGTCACGCCACGCGCCTCTCCATCCTCGTTGCCGCCTCCTGCACCATCGTCGAAATCCTCCATCTCAACCTCGGCTACTGGATACTCCTGACCGCCGTCTTTGTCTGCCAACCCAACTACACCGCCACCAAAAGCCGCGTGTACCAACGCATTGCCGGCACCATCCTCGGCGTCATCGTCGGCTCCCTTGTGCCTTATTTCACCCCGTCCGTCGAAACCAAACTCTGGATCGTCATCGCCAGCACCACCCTGTTTTTCATGACCCGAAGCTACAAATACAGCTTCTCCACCTTCTTCATCACCATCCAAGCCCTCACCAGCTTCTCTCTCGCCGGGCTGGACGTCTATGCCGCCATGCCCGTCCGCATCATCGACACCATCGTCGGCTCCGTCCTCGCGTGGGCAGCCGTCACCTACCTCTGGCCGGACTGGCGTTACCTCACCCTCGAAAAAACCGCCGCCCAAACCGTCGGCGGCAACGGCGCCTACCTCAGAAAAATCCTCGACCAGCTCCAATACGGCATCGCCGACGATGTCGAATACCGCACCGTCCGCCGCCAAGCCCACGAGCGCACCGCCACCCTCAGCAGCACCCTCTCCGACATGAGCAGCGAACCCAAAAAATACGGCAACAACCTGCAAAGCGGCTTCAACCTTCTCAAAACCAGCTACGCCCTGACCGGCTACATCTCCGCGCTCGGCGCATACCGCAGCGAAATGGACGGCGCGTGCAGCCCCGACTTCGTCCGCAAGTTCTACCAAAGCGGCTACCGCATCGCCGACCTGCTCGAACGCCTCCCGCAAACAAGCGAACAAGATTTTCAGACGACCCTCTCCCAAATCCGAACCGACTTGGAAGCCTTACAAACAGAAGCAGGCGACGAACGTCAAAGCCACATCCTCCACCGGCAGCTCACCCTCATCGCCAACCAGCTCAACCCCTGCTACCGCAGCCTGCACGACATTGAAGCCAGCTTACAGGCCGTGTGATATTAATCGGCAGGCAAACGAAAAGTCGTCTGAAAACCAGAAACAAGGTTTTTCAGACGACCTTTTGATTGTTGGGTTTTTAATCTACCCTGCTATATAGTACTTGCACGATTTATATCTAAATAATCAATACCTAGCTCATCAAATCTTGTTTCCAATTCTTCTACCGAATGAGTATCTAAAAAAAGCCTCTCTTGATGAGTAATCGGCAATAACCAAAAAAATCGGACATTATCCATATATTCCAACTCTTGCCCATAAGGATAAGGCAGAGAAATCAGAAAATGCTGGAAGGATGATTGCTCAATCCACGGTCTGCCGATATTGACGGTTTTCCCTAATTGAAATTGATCAGGATAATGCATACTTGCAGATGCCAGCATTGCCAAGGTCTCAATATGTTCAGGCGTTTCAAACGGGCTGACGATAAAAAACTCCTGTCCTAAAAATGGACCTATCCCGGAGCTGACATAAACCCAAGGCTCATCTGCATGGTTAGGAATCACTTGGAAAACTTGGAAATCGGGAAGTTCTTCAACAATTCTTCCTAAAGCCCAAGTAAATCTTTTAATATCATGATGTTTCCAAAATCTTTGCAAGTGAGATAAAACAGTTTGGTTGTAGTCCATGCTTTTTAGCCTGTTTTCAAAGGTCGTCTGAAAAACCAAACACGGTTTCAGACGACCTATGTTTGCCAATTATTGGGACCACTTGATAATCCAATTAGATTCTTGTAGATATTCTTTTAATATCTCTAAGTTTTCAACCCAATCATCATAACTATTAAACGGTAAGAATTTGTCATTTGAAGATAATAGTATAAGAAATCCACCAGTATTTTCCTGATCATCAATAATTTTTATGAATTTTTCTTCAGGATTGGCTCCGTTCAGAATAATTCCTAGGATATTGAATTTTATTTCCATAGACACCTCCTAATCTTTAATAGGAATATGGTTATTTGTTAGTGGTTTTTTCTTATTCGGGTCTATCCTTTCCAAATGGACATGCGGTACATTTGGTGCATGATTCCCCTCTAAAGAGTTGTTATCAATTCTAAATTGCCTTGTTCCTGCTTTATTCCGATAAACACCACTACCTGATTTACCAATTTCTTTATATTCGGAGCCTAAGTATTTAATTCCAGCATCTAAGGCTTCATCAGAAGATAAAGTATGCTTACTTGTTATATTACCTCTTTGAGTATTGGTTTCATTGATAACAGCATCAATTTTTCTTGGAGATTTTCCATACGGACACTCATTATGAACCCAAACTCCTTCCGTTTCCGCCTTATCGCCCTTGACGAAGT
>NZ_KV814841.1:0-2716 GCF_001814135.1 Neisseria sp. HMSC067H09
CCGACAGATGTCGGGGGCTTTTACTTTGTATTGTCTATAGGGCTGGTAATCATGGTTTATGCGAGTTATTGAAGGTGCTCATGGAAAATCTCCTTAAATGGCTGCTGAAGATCTTTGCAAAAATAGTCTGTTAACAAAATTTGATGCATAAAAATGTGCTAAAAAATCTTAATTGACTAAAAAATTTCTAATATTGAGAAAAGAGTAGAAGAAATTAGGTAGACTCTTCATTTTGAAAACGGTATTGAGCATAAATGCTGATAATTTATGTTATTTCAAAGGTTTCTGCTGGGGGATTTTTAGGATTGGAGGTGGCTTTACAAAAGTTTTGTACTTTATTAGCTGTTAATAAACCCACCGACTATACGGGAATAGCTCAATCAGCTACAATTCCGTTTCACAAACAAATAAATTCAAAAACTTATGAAATGTCCGTTTTGTCAGCATCCCAATACTCAAGTCACTGATTCGCGGCTCTTGGAAGAGACGAACAGCATCCGCCGCCGCCGCCGTTGCGTGGAGTGCGGGCAGCGGTTCAGTACGTTTGAAACGGTCGAAATGCGGATGCCGCAGGTGATTAAATCCAACGGTACGCGCGTGGCGTTTAATCCTCACAAGCTGAGAACCAGTTTGGAACGGGCTTTGCACAAACGCCCGATTGCCCAGGAAAAAATCGATGAAACGGTCGCGCTGATTGAGCAGCGTCTGTATCAGTCGGGCAACAAGGAAGTGCCGTCGCGCATGGTGGGCGAAATGGCGATGGAGGAATTGGCAAAAATCGATCAGGTCGCCTATGTCCGTTTTGCTTCCGTGTATAAAAGTTTCAACGACGTGTCCGAGTTTACTCAGGCAATCGCCACGCTGGTGCAGACCGACGGGAAATAGGTCGTCTGAAAGCGGTGTGTTGATGATGAAGAGGATGTTTATGAAAAGAGTTTTATCCGTAGCCGCCGCACTATTCTGCCTTGCCGCCTGCAACCCCGAACAGGGCGATGCGGCGTCGAAAGCCGCCTCCGATACGGTTCAAACGCTGACGAGCATGGACGGCAAAATTTCCATTTCAGTCCACAACAGCCACTTCTCCGACATCATCGCCGATTCCGCCCGTCATCCGAAAAACGTTCCCGCCTCCAACCTGATTCTGCTCCAACACGACCCTGAAGCGCGCATTACCATTTATGCGGCAAACAACGGCCCGGCGCAAACGGATGCCAAAACCTATTTCGCCGAACTCAAAACTACCCTGCAATCCGACGAGACTCAAAATGTCCGCGTCGGTATCGCCACTGACAACCGCATGAATTACCAAACCGACCGCGAAGACCGGCAAGGAAAGTTCAACCAATACTGCATCGCTATTCACGAAGCCAATATCTATACCGTTTGCGCGTACAGCCATCACGCGGGGCAGAAAGATTTGTCCGTCGTTTTAAAAGAAGTGAGTCTGGCGCATTAGCGTTTGAACGAATAAAACACGGCAAAGGTCGTCTGAAAACGGAAAACTTTAAGAAATCCACATTATGTTTGATTGTATTGATACCCAAATGATGCAAAACGCCCTTGCCCTTGCGCGGCTCGGGCGTTTTTCCACTTCCCCCAATCCCCGCGTCGGCTGCGTGATTGCACACGGCAGTCAAATCGTCGGACAAGGGTTTCATGTCAAAACAGGCGAACCGCACGCCGAAGTGCATGCGCTGCGGCAGGCGGGCGAAATGGCGCGCGGGGCGACGGCTTATGTGACGCTCGAACCGTGTAGCCATTACGGCCGTACGCCGCCCTGCGCCGAAGCCCTAATCGGCTCGGGCGTATCGCGTGTGGTCGCTGCCATGACCGACCCCAATCCTTTGGTGGCAGGCAAAGGTTTGGCAATGCTCGAAGCCGCAGGCATCCGCACCGAAAGCGGTTTGCTGGAAACCGAAGCGCGCGAACTCAACCGCAGCTTCCTTTCCCGTATCGAACGCGGCCGCCCGTTTGTCCGCATCAAATGCGCCGCCAGCCTGGACGGCAAAACCGCGCTCGCCGACGGACGCAGCTACTGGATTACCGGCGAAGCCGCAAGGGCGGACGTACAGACCTTACGCGCGGAAAGCTGCGCCGTCTTAACCGGCATCGGCACGGTGCTTGCGGACAACCCGCGCCTCAACGTCCGCGCCTTCCCGACCCTGCGCCAGCCCACGCGCATCGTGTTGGACAGCAAACTGCAAACGCCGTTGAACAGCCACATGGTTTCAGACGACCTCAGCCCCACCGTCATCGTAACCGCCGTCGATGATGAAGAACGCCTCAAACCATACCGCGCGTTCAATCATATCCGCATCTTGAGGTCGTCTGAAAACGCCGCCGGACGTATAGACCTTGCCGCACTGCTGCCCCAGTTGGCAGAACTGGGCTACGGCGAGATTATGGTCGAAGCGGGCGCGACGCTGACCTCTGCCTTTATCGAAGCAGGCTTGGCAGACGAAATCGTGTTGTACCAAGCGCCGAAAATCTTAGGCGAAGGCAGAAGCCTGCTTACCCTCCCTGCTAACCCCGCCGTTTTGACTTCGGAAGGCGAGTGGGAAAGTCGTTCGGTAGAGCTGATCGGGCAGGACGTAAAATGGGTTTTGCGTAAAAAATAGGCTGCTCCATAAACAAGAAAGGTCGTCTGAAAATTGATTTTGGGTTTTCAGACGGTCTTGATTAACGGTGCAGCGTACCGAAGCTTTGTTCGACCACA
>NZ_KV814842.1:0-383 GCF_001814135.1 Neisseria sp. HMSC067H09
ATTTTTTTCTGGTAAGTCGGAGAGACAGGCCCGCTTCTTCTGATTCCGGGCAAACTCGAAGTAATTAAGCCCATGGATTCTCCATTATAATCTATTGTTATTTCAAATCCTTTCGAAAAATAAAGAGAATATCTGTCTTTAAAGCCGGCAAGAGCGTTTTCCAACCATCTCCTATTGCTAATTTCACCTTGTATTTCACTATATATCCGAGTGACTGTAAATCTGGTTTTAATATCGCCTCTGGATGCTTCTTCTTTCGCAGGAATTTTATTTTCCGAACCGTTAAAACTGTGTTTGGAAAAATCAAATTCATAACATTGTCGGCCATTGTCAATAAAACAATGGTATTGTTCTCCCATTTTCAATAGTGACCGTTTCAAACC
>NZ_KV814843.1:0-5669 GCF_001814135.1 Neisseria sp. HMSC067H09
ATTTTAGTAACCTATGTTATTGCAAAGGTCTCAGGCTAAGTGTGTCTGTTGCCGCCTAAAAGGTGGCCCGGATGCCTTATGTATGAGGTATCCGGGGAGGATTAAGGGGGTATTTGGGTAAAATTAGGAGTGATTTGGGGCGAAAACAGCCGAAAACCTGTGTTTGGGTTTCGGCTGTTGGGGGAAAAGGAATTTTGCAAAGGTCTCTATATCATTAATACAGCCAAAAACCGACATAGGTCAAACAACAAGATGAAAAACCGATACAGGCCGTCTGAAAAAACAGCCTGCAAAAACGGAAATCAATGATCGCTCGCTTCGGCCGCGCCTACCCCCGTCATCGAACGGACGTACTGCGCGTCAAAACCCGCCTTGTCGCAGCCGGCCTGTTCCGATTTGTCGGCCAGCGACACCAGCCAGGCCACGATAAAGGCCAGCGGGATGGTAAACAGCGCGGGATTACCGTAGGGGAAGACGGGTTTGTCGTGATGCAGCACACTCACCCACACGGTCGGCCCTAGCACAATCAGCACCAGCGCACCGAGCAGCCCCGCAAAACCGCCCGCAATCGCCCCGCGCGTGGTCAGCCCCTTCCAAAACATACTGAGCATCAGCACGGGGAAATTGGCCGATGCCGCCAACGCGAAAGCCAACCCGACCATAAAGGCCACATTCTGATTCTCAAAGGCCATCCCGAACACAATCGCCGCAATGCCCAAAGCCAGCGTGGCCGCCTTGGAAACCCGCATCTCTTCGTGCTGCGTGGCCTTGCCCTTGCGGATGACCGAAGCGTACAAATCATGGCTTACCGCCGATGCGCCCGACAGCGTCAGCCCCGCCACCACCGCCAGAATCGTGGCGAAGGCAACGGCCGAAATAAAGCCCAGCAGCAAATCGCCGCCCGTAGCCCCGGCCAAGTGCACCGCCGCCATATTCGTGCCGCCCACCATTTCATACACGCTTTTGCCTTCTTTGAAAACCTGCGTGAAAAACTGCGGGTTGTCGCGGCTCAGGAAAATAATCGCGCCAAAGCCGATGATGATCGTCAGCAGGTAGAAATAACCGATAAGCCCCGTAGCCACCACCACCGACTTGCGTGCTTCTCGCGCATCAGGCACGGTGAAAAAGCGCATCAGAATGTGCGGCAGCCCGGCCGTGCCGAACATCAGTGCGAAACCGAGCGACAGCGCGTCCACCGGGTTTTTGACCAACCCGCCGGGCGACATGATTGCCTCGCCCTTTTCATGCGCCGATACGGCCTGGCCGAACATGGTTTCCAGATTGAACCCCGCATGTTGCAACACAAAAAACGCCATCAGCGTCGCCCCGCCCAGCAGCAACACCGCCTTAATCATCTGAACCCATGTCGTTGCCAGCATCCCGCCGAACAGCACATAGGCCACCATCAGCACGCCCACCAGTATCACGGCGGAAAGGTAGCTCATGCCGAACAAAAGCTGAATCAGCTTGCCCGCACCCACCACCTGCGCGATTAAATAAAGAATCACCACCAAAAGCGAACCTGCGGCAGAAAACACCCTCACCGGCGTTTGTTTCAGGCGGTAGGCGGCCACATCCGAAAACGTGTACCGTCCCAGATTACGCAGCCGCTCAGCCACCAAAAACAGCACAACAGGCCAGCCGACCAAAAAGCCCGTGGAATAAATCAGCCCGTCGTAGCCGCTGGTAAACACCATTGCCGAAATGCCGAGAAAAGACGCGGCGGACATATAGTCGCCCGCAATCGCCAGCCCGTTCTGCGTGCCGGAAATCCCGCCGCCGCCCGTATAGAAATCCTTGGCCGAACGGTTTTGCCGTGCCGCCCACTTGGTAATCAGCAGCGTGCTGCCGACAAAGACGAAAAACATCACGATGGCCGTCCAATTGGTCGCCTGCCGCTGCACGTCACCCGTCAGCGCGTCCGCATACGCCGCATTCGCAAATATCGGCGAAATGAAATATAATATTGTTTTTATGTATATTTTTTTCATCGGAATTTCCTTAATGGTTGAAACTGAGCCCTTTGGGGCAGTAGAATCTGGATTTTTTGTAACAACAGGCGTTATCCCTTTCCAATCGGACAGGTACATGAAGCTGTGCCTTATGCATGTTCCTGTACGTTAGTACAGGATGCATCCCCCTGAACTTCACGTACCACCTCCCGCGTGGTTTTTTCGAAATAGCCGTTGGCCAACCACACATACGCCAGTGTAATAAGGAAGGAAAATACAATAACGGCGATGCCGGCGTAGATGCCCCAAGTGGTAACGCCTCCTTCGGAAACTTTGCGTCCCAAAAGGTCGGGGCGCGTGCCGATGATCCAGATGAAGGCCGTGTAAACGGAAAACATTACTGCCGAAAACGACCAGCCCAGCAACGACTTCTGCCGCGCCATTTTTTGGAATTTCGGATTATTCAGGATTTCAGCCGTTAATCTGGCCTCTTCCGTAGATGATTTGCCCATCGGTTTGCTCCTTATGTAGGGGTTATTTAATTGCGAAGCGGCAGCCCGCCGAGATATTAAATGTCCAAGCCGCACCCGATGCCAATCGCAAATTCTGATTAAGCCTATCCGGACTACCTATGGCTTGATTCAATTTAATGAATATTAAAGAAAAAATTTTAAAAACGATATTTTTGGCGCGGTAATTGCAAATTTGGATAAGGATTATCAAAAAGGTTGATGCCTAATAAGGCCGAAGTAATTCGGTTTCTGAGTAGTTAATTGATTTTAAATAAGAAAATTCAAACAAATGCACAGATAAACATGGGCAAAACAGACAGAACGCTGCCCTCTATCTGTAGAAAAAAGAAGAATATATGGATATCAATCAATTGCGCGCCTTTATCACTGTGGCGCATACGCAAAATCTGACACAGGCCGCCGAAAGGCTGTTTTTGTCGCAACCGGCCGTTTCCGCCCAAATCAAGGCCATAGAAAGCGACGTCGGTACGCCGCTTTTCATCCGCACCAGCAACGGTATGCAGCTTACCCGCGCAGGCGAAGTGCTGCTGCCCGAAGCCGAAGCCCTGATGCAGCACAAGCACCGTTTGGAAAAGTTTGCCGAAACGCTGTCGGAACACTTCGTCTCCCATGCGCAGCTCGGCCTGATCCACCCCATAGCATCACACAAGGTAACCGAACTGACCCGCCTGATCCAACAGCGCAGTCCCGATGTGCAACTTCACATCCAATACGGTATGAGCGGCGAAATTTTGGAACGCCTGACCGCAAAGCGGCTGCACGGCGGTTTTTTCCTCGGCAACATAGAAGGACGCAGCCTGCAATGCCGTTTCCTGCAAAACATCGCCTACGCCTTGATTTGCCCGGATGGGGAAGAAGATAAGTTGCGGCGCGGTTTGCCCAAAAGCCTGAATGACTACACTTGGATAGAGATGTCCGGCATATCCGGCAGCCACAAAAACCTACAGCAGTTCTGGCACCGCCACAAGCTGTCGCCCAAAAAGCAGATCATCTGCGATTATCCTCAAACCATTATCGACTTGGTCGCCGATGGTGCGGGACTGGCCATGGTACCCAAACATACCGCCAAAGCCGCCCGCACACAAGGCAAACCCGTCGCCCTGATAGATGAATTCGAACAAAGCCTGCCGCTGCATTTCGTTTATCTGGACGAATATGGCACCGACCACGCCCTATTGTTGCTGCTGGATTGTGTGTTGGAAGTTTGGCAGGCCGAAATCGGCAAAGCCTGACCAACCCCTTTATCCATCCCGTCAGAAACACCCGCCCCTTCACAAATGTTCTTCTGCAAGGGCGGCGGTCTGCCTTATGTCTTCCTCCGGCAATGTGGTTAGTCTGCCGGTTAGAATTTTCAACAATACTCCATAGGCGGGCAGGAAAAACAGGGTGCAAACAGCCAGTTTGAACAGATAATCAACAAAGGCGATATGCGGCCAATTGGCAGCCATAAATTTGTCGCCGCTGCCGGCAAAGGCTATGCCGAAAAAAAGTAAAGTGTCGATTGCATTGCCGGCAAACATTGATGAAAAAGGGGCAATCCACCACGATTTCAGGCGGCGCAGCCGGTTGAACACGAAAATATCCAATATCTGTCCGACCGCATAAGCCGAAAAACTGGCGACGGCGATACGGAACACAGACGGTATGAATACGGCCAAAGAGGCAAAACCGACCCATGTGCCGTTTTGGAACAAGACGGATAATGCGTAAGACAGCGCCAGAGCGGGAAACATGACGAAAAATACTATCCTCCGCGCCAGCCGCTGCCCGAAAATCCGAACGGTCAAATCGGTAGCCAAAAAGATAAACGGAAAGGTCAGCGCGCCCCAAGTGGAATGTACTTCAAATCCGTTGGGCAGGGTTACGGTGAAGGGGAATTGCACCAAATAATTGCTTGAGGCAATAATGAGCATATGGAACAATACCAGCCAAAACAGCGCATGCCGTTGCTGGGCATAAGAGAAGCCGTTGTCTTGCATAGGAATCCTTGATTTTTGTTTAAATATTTGAAATTAGAAGGCGGTAAAATGGAAAATACTTGGCTTTATTGGGCATTGGCTTCTGCTTTCTTTGCCGCTTTGACGGCTGTTTTTGCCAAAGCCGGCTTGCAGGACATCGATTCGGATTTTGCCACCTTTATCCGCACATTGGTTATTTTGGCTGCCTTGGCGGCATTTTTGAGTTATGCGGGCAAATGGCAGGGCGTGACCGATTTTTCCGCGCGCAATTGGACGTTCCTGATATTGTCGGGTTTGGCCACAGGCGCATCTTGGCTGGCTTATTTTAAGGCCTTGCAGATGGGCGAGGCCTCAAAGGTCGCGCCTGTGGATAAATTCAGTATCGTGCTGGTGGCGTTATTCGCAGTGGTGTTGAAGGAATGGCCGTCTTCCCAGGAATGGCTGGGCATTGGGCTGATTGCCACCGGCGTGCTGACTTTGGCCGAGACCTTTGCAAAAAAGCACTTCCCCCGACAGCTGAAACCCAAACACAGGTTTTCGGCTGTTTTCGCCCCAAATCACTCCTAATTTTACCCAAATACCCCCTTAATCCTCCCCGGATACCTCATAATAAGGCATCCGGACCGCCTTTTAGGCGGCAACAGGCACACTTAGCCTGTTAGCGGCTTTCAACAGGTTCAAACACATCACCTTCAGATGGCTTTGCGCACTCACTTTAATCAGCCCGAAATAGGCTGCCCGGGCGTAGCGGAATTTGCGGTGCAGCGTACCGAAGCTTTGTTCGATTGCTGTCATTTGAAGAGAAAAAGTAGCAAGGTAAACAAAACTTGGTAGCCGGTACAGAAAAATTCCAGCCATGGTTTGCCAGGCCGGTGTACTAGGGTTCGTGTTGGAAAAATTTTTACTCAAGTTTGGGCCACATTTATTTTTTTCACGAAGTGTTCTACTACGGTCTGCATAAAAATAAAAAGATGAAGGACTGGTCTGCAAAGAATTATTTATCATTGGAGGAAGAGACTCTGAAAAATATGAGCGATATATGAAGATTTCGGAAAAATTTTTCTTGGGAGGTAAAACTTTTATTGTTTTGCCTCCCGAATTTTTTGAAATTATAGATTTGGGAAAAGTGGAGCTATGATATGTCCTAGAGATTGCTTTTTTTGTTTAAAGCGCATACTTATATTTATATATACTGAGACCTTTGCAAAAAAGCCTTTCCCCCAACA
>NZ_KV814844.1:0-5581 GCF_001814135.1 Neisseria sp. HMSC067H09
TCAGGAGCAATTAGGGGCGAAAACAGCCGAAAACAGCCGAAAACCTGTGTTTAGGGTTTCGGTTGTCGGGGGAAAAGGAATTTTGCAAAGGTATCGGGTTGTTTGTTGGAATCTTCAATGGCTCGCGGGCTACAAAGTTTTTTGGCAACGCAAGCTCCGTAGCGTGGGCTCTGTCCACGAAAATGGTTAACACATAAAGGTCGTCTGAAAACCCAATGCAGGTTTTCAGACGACCTTTGTGTTTGGACTGCGTATCGGTTTTGGTTGGCACGGTATCCGTAGTGTGGGTTCTACCCACGAAGCTGACTAGCGGACAGGTCGTCTGGAATCTTAAGTGCACGCTACAAAGTTTTTGGCAACGAGCGCCGTAGCGTGGATTTCGCCCACGAAAACAAATAGGCACAAAGGTCGTCTGAAAACTAAAAATTGCAGTACCTAAAAACTTTTAGGCTAGGGAACCCTCTATAAGCGGAGGTTGCTTGAAGATTCTGTCTTGCTGTTTTAAAATGACGGATTGTTACGTTATATCAATTGGAGAGAGAAAACATGAAACATTGGAAACTCGGCGTCATCGCTGCATTAATGTCCGGCGCAGTTTATGCAGCCCCGATGAACGTCGTTACCAGCTTCAGCATTTTGGGCGATGTTGCCAAACAAATCGGCGGCGACCGCGTTGCCGTACAAAATTTGGTCGGCGCCAACCAAGACACCCACGCCTACCACATGACCAGCGGCGACATCAAAAAAATCCGCGGTGCAAAATTAGTCCTGCTCAACGGCTTAGGCTTGGAAGCGGCTGACGTGCAGCGTGCCGTCAAACAAAGCAAAGTCCCCTTCGCCGAAGCAGCCAAAGGCATACAGGCGCTTAAAGCCGAAGAAGGCGAACATCATCACGACCACGAAGGCCACCACCACGACCACGGCGAATTTGACCCGCATGTCTGGAACGATCCCGTCTTGATGACGACCTACGCCCAAAACGTCGCCAACGCCCTGATTCAGGCAGACCCCGAGGGCAAAACCTATTACCAACAACGCTTGGGCAACTACCAAGTGCAGCTGAAAAAACTGCACAGCGACGCTCAAGCTGCGTTTAACGCCGTTCCCGCCGCCAAGCGCAAAGTCCTGACCGGACACGACGCGTTCTCCTACATGGGCAAACGCTACAATATCGAGTTCATCGCCCCGCAAGGCGTGAGCAGCGAAGCCGAGCCGTCCGCCAAACAAGTCGCTTCCATCATCCGCCAAATCAAACGCGAAGGCATCAAAGCCGTGTTCACCGAAAACATCAAAGACACGCGCATGGTTGACCGCATCGCCAAAGAAACTGGCGTCAACGTCAGCGGCAAACTCTACTCCGACGCACTCGGCGGCGCACCTGCCAATACTTACATCGGCATGTACCGCTACAACGTCAAAGCCTTGACTGATGCGATGAAGAAATAAAACCGCTTGATTGGTTTGAATTGAAAAAGTCAAAAGGTCGTCTGAAAACGAAAATATGGTTTTCAGACGACCTTTTGTTTATAAGCCGCTTCAAACGGCATTTTACGCAAAAATAAAACCTTCATAGAAAAAAAAATCAGATTTTAAGGCGTCATCAAAAATATCATTTAGACAAACTACACTAAATTTCATTAATATCCGCAAAATTTAATTTAAAACAATAAAACAACAATATGAAAAATATTCTTATTTCATTCGTTATCTTTTCTCCGTTGGTTGTCCGCGCCGACCTGCCTTTGAATATCGAAGACATCATGACGGACAAGGGTAAATTGAAACTCGACGCTTCCGTTACCTATATCAACAGCGAAAACAGCCGTTCCGAACTTGCTGCGCTAATTTACATTCAGACCGGCTCCGCTTCCTTTATCCCCGTCCCGACCGAAATTCAGGAAAACGGCAGCAACAGCGATATGCTCGTCGGTACGCTCGGCCTGCGCTACGGCTTGACCGGAAATGCCGAAATCTACGGCAGCGGCAGCTACTTGTGGCGTGAAGACCGACAATTCGACGGCGAAAGCAGCAAAAACCGCGACAAGCACCTCTCCGACGTATCCCTCGGCATCAGCCACACTTTCCTCAAAGACGACAAAAATCCCGCCCTTATCGGCTTTCTCGAAGGCACGCTTTACGAAAAATCACGCGGCAAAGCCCCGTCAGGCAAATCATGGCTGATTGGCGCGACCACCTACAAAGCCATCGACCCCGTCGTCCTCGCCCTGACTGCCGCCTACCGCATCAACGGCAGCAAAACCCTTTCAGACGACGTCAAATACAAAGCAGGCAACTACTGGATGCTGAATCTCAATATATCCTTCGCCGCCAACGACAGAATCAGCCTCACGGGCGGCATCCAATGGCTGGGCAAGCAGCCCGACCGACTGGACGGCAAAAAAGAATCCGCAAGGAATACATCTACCTACGCCCATCTCGGCGCAGGCCTCGGCTTCTCCAAAGCCACGTCTTTAAACGCATCCGCACGCTTCAATATTTCAGGGCAGAGCAGCTCCGAACTGAAATTGGGCGTACAGCATACGTTTTAAGCAGGCTTTGATTTTCCAACCTTGTAAAAAAAGGACTTTTATGAAAAAACAAATTACCGCAGCCATGATGATTCTGACGATGATTGCCGCTCCCGCAATGGCAAACAGCATGGATAATCAGGCATTTGAAAACCAAGTGTTCCACACGCAGGCAGATACGCCTATGCAGTTGGCGGAGCTTTCTCAGAAGGAAATGAAGGAGACTGAGGGGGCTTGGGTTGCTCTTGCATGGCGGGGAGTTACTGTAATGTCGCGTGGTTTTACTCATATAATTAAAGGAAGTAAATTATCTCAGGGGCAGGCAGTTAATGTGTTACGTAATGGTGATAATGTAATTACTAATAATCAGAGATATTCAGCAAAACTGGCGCAAAATGCATGGGGTAAAAATAATGTGATTCGTCATGATGCTCATGGTACTCATAAAAGTTATATGCCACATTATCAACACAAAAGTTCGAAAGTTACAGGTCATACCTTTTATCGTAAATAGTCTGGCTTAATTTTTATTAAGCCAGATTTGGAATAGTTGTTATGTCTTCTGCAATAATTGTTAATTTCGATAAACCAACAGATACAGAGCTTCTAGGTTTTTCGAAATATAATGAACACACTTTGTTTCATATTGGGTATAAGAATTTTTCCCGATATGAATGGATATATACTTCTTCAGAGGGAGAAGGAATATATCCTGAAATTTTTTCTAATAAGCGTGGTTATCTCGAATTTATCAAAAAAAATAAAAAGAACCTAAATTTAAATCATTTTAGGCTTTGTGAAGAATTATTAAAAAGATTAAGGGGGATTCCCCAAGATTTTTTCCTGTATGTAGGGGATATGAGTGATATGAATAAATTAGAGATGCTTCCAAAAAGTTTATTGTCTTTAAATGAGATAACAGATAAAACCTTGTTAAGAGAAGATGTTGTTTACCGTATTAGTAAGTAGTTAGGTTTTATTTTTATTAAGTGATTTGAGGTTTTCGGTAAGTATAGATATAAGGTTGAGTTATAACCAAACATTCATGTGATTCAACGGTTTTGTTGGGCTTGGCAACTCGACCTGCGCTTGCTGAAATTGGGCGTACAGTTATACTTTTAAGCGGGCTTTGATTTTCTAACCTGTAAACAACAAGAGAATTTCTTCGCCCTTGGGAATCAAAATCTACGGACAGATCATGGAAAAACTGCTTCTAACCCCTCCTTTTTTTCTATTTGAAGATGTGTCTTTGGATATATTTCAAGGATTGTCGGAATTGGAAAAGAAAATAGAGCCGCAGGATTTGATGGATGATGTTTACCGTGCTTTTGATTCGGTTGGAAATATTCTGAATTTCCGTATAGTAGAAAAAGAGCAAAAAGGGGTTTGGGTAAGTACCAAAATCAAAACAGTTGTATTTGATTCGGCGGATATGTCTTCCGATGATCTTTTTCTGAAATGCTTACAGTCTTCATATCAGGCTTATTTTGAAACTGAACCTGCCGGTTGAGATAAACGTCAGCTGATGGAAACGTTAATTCAAAAATGCGGATTCAGTTGTTGATAAAAAATGGATTTTGAAATAACAGAATCTGATTTCGACCATGTATGAGGTAAAAATTTCTTTCGGCTGTTTGATTGCCACATCGCAACCCTGCGAATTGCTGACAAAATCTCGGGGTGAAATTTTTTCTTTGATTATGAAGAAGATGGATTTATTTCAGATTTTGTGAGGGAAATATTTATACAATAAGGAAGAATGAGATTGAATCTTGTCTTACAGAAAGAGGAGGTGAATGGTTGAAACATATTTATGAATTTAATCGGGGAAGTTTTATTTTTTCTGATGTGCTTCTAAAAAAGAGAGAAAGCGAAGAGAATTTTGCAGAAATTGTTTTAAAATCAATAAAAAATAATAAAATTTTGACAGTTAAGGTACGGTCAGACTTGCATTTTGACTTAAGAAATATTTATCGTATTGAGATGCAATGATGCAATTGATATGTGCCGATTGGACAGGTATAGGAAATTTTATGAAAACCTTCGAAAAAACATGGTCTGCACAATATCGGGATATGGAAATTGCAGTACGGAATTTTTGGAATTTGGAGCAGACAGGGGCGGAAGTCTATATCAACGGCAGGCGGGTTTATCATAACGAAGCCGAGATGGCGTATGCTCCTTTGCATTCGCTGATGGGGGAATACCTGGAATTTGAAGAAAGCGGTACGAAAATTACCGTTGAAATCGGCAGCGCGTGGCATTTTTGCGGTATGGCTTGCCGTATTTCGATAAACGGAAAATATCATGCCGGAAATAGGATTGTCTGGTTTGCTAAGAAAGCCGGCATGTAAGAATAATTTTGCAAGAGGTCGCCTGAAAGCCTTTTCAGACGACCTCTTACATATATCTTTAGAAGGTATGATGATGTTTAAACGTATTTGTCTGTCAGTGCCTATTGCCGTTTCTTTATCCGGTCCTCTGAATGCTGCACCGATGTTTAACGATAATCCTGTTGTTTACGGAAAAATCAAAGTGCAAAGTTGGAAAGAGAGGCGCGATTTCAATATTGTGAAGCAGGATTTGGATTTTTCCTGCGGGGCGGCTTCGGTGGCGACGCTTTTGAACAATTTTTACGGGCAAAAGCTGACGGAAGAAGAAGTGTTGAAAAAGCTGGATAAGGAGCAGATGCGTGCGTCGTTTGAGGATATGCAGCGCATCATGCCTGATTTGGGTTTTGAGGCGAAAGGCTATGCCCTGTCTTTCGAGCAGCTTGCGCAGTTGAAAATTCCCGTCATCGTGTATCTGAAATACCGTAAGGACGATCATTTCTCGGTATTGCGCGGTATAGACGGCAATACGGTTTTGCTTGCCGACCCGTCGCTGGGTCATGTTTCCATGAGCAGAGCGCAGTTTTTGGATGCTTGGAAAACCCGTGAGGGAAATTTGGCAGGTAAGATTTTGGCGGTTGTGCCGAAAGGGGCGGATACTGGCGGGGATAAGGCGTTTTTCACACGCAGAGACCTTTGCAAAATTTCTTTTCCTCCAACAAC
>NZ_KV814845.1:0-7702 GCF_001814135.1 Neisseria sp. HMSC067H09
GCTGTTGGGGGAAGGGCTTTTTTGCAAAGGTCTCAACCTGTTATTCACTCAGTGAACAAGGGCTTTTCTACGTTTCAAACCGCCATATGGTCTGCCAATATTCATCCTTCTTTGAGAATGGGCTGAAAAAAATTTTAGGGCTTTTTGCTGCTAATATAGCAGGTACCGACATAGGCAATGGATGCGCACCTGACACTGTTGCTTATCCCAACGGTAAATCACCCGCCACGACGCAGTGTGGAACACAATCTGCCGTGGGCAATGAATTAACTAAGCTGCTTAAAGGCGAACTTTAAATTTGGAGAAAAAATGCAAACAGAAAGACGACTCAGGTTACCTGATGTCCGCCACATGGTTGGCTACGGCACTACGACCACTTACTGCAAGTCCTAATTATTCATATGGAGGATTGAATATGCTGAACCAAATCCAGTTGAAACGTTACGCCGAATTATCAGGCTATACAGAAAAGGCTTTAAGGGACAAAATCAGCACCGGTGTTTGGGTAGAGGGACTCCACTACTACCGTGCGCCCGACCGCCACATCTTAATCAACGTAAAAGAGGTAGAAAAATGGCAACGAAACGAATACCAACCGGTGTAGTTATCCGCGATCGCAGTATCAAAATATGGTCCATGTATCGGGGTAAACGATGTTGGGAAAGCCTGCCGCTCAAGCCCACCACCGCTAACATCCGGCACGCTACTAAACTCCGGGAAGAAGTATGCACCCGAATCGCCATCGGCGTATTCGACTACGCCGAATTCTTCCCCGATTCCAAACGGGCTGAAGAAACGGAGCGCAGCCCCTCCTTCCGTGAGATGGCCGAAGCCTGGCTAGCCACCGTTAACCAGCTATCCCACTCCACACTATCCCGCTATCGCGGCATGCTCAACAGCCACGTCCTGCCTAAAATTGGCGACATGCCGATAGACCGTATCCAGTACAGTACCCTAGCAGGGCTGCTGGCTACCTTAGACTGTAGCGAAAGACTGTAGCGAAAAAACTCGCAATAACGTCGCCACCGTTATTCGGTAGCCGTTTGTTCTTGTGCTCCGCGACGGTAGGATAAAAGACAACCCCGCCCAGCATCTAGCCAACGCCAAAGTGCAGAAAGAGCCGCCCGACCCGTTCACACTCGAAGAGGCCGAATCCATCCTAGACTACCTGAAAAACAAACCTGTGTTTCACAATTACTTCAAACTGGCCTTTTTCAGCGGTATGCGTACCAGCGAGCTCATCGCCCTCACTTGGCAGGACATCGACTTCCAGAAGCAGTGCGTGCGCGTAAACAAAGCATCCGTGGCTGGCAAGCTGAAAAGTACTAAAACCCACAGCTACCGAGACATCGAACTCAATAGCCGCGCCTTGGAAGCCTTACGCAGGCAATGGCAAAGAACAGGAGGACTAGCAAGCGGATACGTTTTCATCAATCCAAAAACCGGCTGCCCGTTTGAGAACGACAAAGTACCTTGGAGACCGTGGCAGCACGCCATAAAAATAGCGGGGGTAAGGTACAGGAAACCCTACAACACCCGCCATACATTTGCCACACTCAACCTCATGGCCGGAGCCAACCCCATGTGGGTAGCCCGGCAGATGGGACACAGCACCATGAAGATACTACTTGAAAACTATTCCCGCTGGATTGACTTGGCCGACAAGCAGCGTGAAAAGTCTAAAATCGAGCAGCTTTTTGATGGGAAATGTGCCAATAGTGTGCCAAAAAACACAGAAATGAAGATAAGTATAGGATATCTTGGTGGAGGCGGGGGGAATCGAACCCCCGTCCGGAAGTCCTCTACAGAGCGTTCTACATACTTAGTCGTGTCTATTTAAAATCTCGTTCCTATCATGCCGACCGACAGGCCTTCTAGGAACCAGTTACCTTAAATCTTATTTCCCGCCAAGTAACCCGGCGGAAAACCAGTCAATGTAAAATGACGTTGCGGTAGCTTGCGCTACACAGCCCATTGACCAACTGCTGCAACGGCAGGCCTTAAGCGGCCAGTGCGTAAGTTTCGTCGTTTGCGACTATTTAGATTCAGTGTTTTACGGGAAATCTGAGATCCCGGTATGCCCGCATCTGCTTTGCAACCCCCGTCGAAACCAAGATCGCCCCCAGATGGGAAACGTTGATTATACGCATATCAGGCTGTTTTGCCAAGCAGAACGGGCATAACAAAGGTCGTCTGAACACGCAAATCATGCTTTCAGACGACCTTTCGCCTTATTCGATTATTGCCGATAAGTCTGCAAGAAGCGCTCGAGTTTGCTCATGGCTTCTTCGATTTGGTGGGTGTACGGCAGGGTAACGATGCGGAAATGGTCGGGTCGTATCCAGTTGAACCCTGTTCCTTGGACAAACAAGACTTTTTCGCGCACGAGCAGGTCGTAGATGAATTTCATGTCGTCATGGATACCGTACATTTCGGTGTCGATTTTCGGGAACATATAAAGTGCCCCCATCGGCTTGACGCAGGATATGCCGGGAATTTGGTTGACAAGTTCCCACGCTTTATTGCGCTGCTCCAGCAGGCGGCCGCCGGGCAGGATGAATTCGTTGATGCTTTGATAGCCGCCCAAAGCGGTTTGGATGGCGTGTTGCATGGGCGTGTTGGCGCATAGGCGCATGGAGGCGAGCATATCGAGGCCTTCGATATAGCCTTTGGCATGTTCTTTCGGACCGTTGAGCACCATCCAGCCTTGACGGAATCCGGCAACGCGGTAGGCTTTGGAGAGTCCGTTGAAGGTAATGGTCAGCAAGTCGGGCGCGAGTGCGGCGATGTGGTGGTGGACCGCGCCGTCGTAGAGGATTTTGTCGTAGATTTCGTCGGCGAAGATAATCAGACCGTGTTTGCGCGCCAACTCGGCGATTTCGAGCAGGATTTCTTTGCTGTACACCGCGCCGGTAGGATTGTTGGGATTGATGACGACGATGGCTTTGGTTTTGGGCGTGATTTTGGCTTCCATATCGGCAAGGTTGGGAAACCAGTCGTTTTCTTCGTCACACAAATAATGGCGCACCGTACCGCCCGCCAAAGTGGCGGCAGCCGTCCACAACGGATAATCGGGTGCGGGAATCAGGATTTCGTCGCCGTCGTTCAAAAGCGCCTGCATGGACATGGTAATCAGCTCGGACACGCCGTTGCCGATATAAACGTCGTTAACCGAAATATCGCGCAGACCTTTGGTTTGATAGTAATGAACGATGGCCTTGCGGGCGGAATACAGCCCTTTGGAATCGCAATATCCCTGCGCGGTCGGCAGGTTGCGGATTACGTCCACCAAAATTTCATCGGGCGCTTCAAAGCCGAACGGCGCAGGGTTGCCGATATTGAGCTTGAGGATTTTATGGCCTTCTTCTTCGAGTTGCAGGGCTTTTTTGTGTACCGGGCCGCGGATGTCGTAGCAAACGTGGTCCAGCTTGGACGATTTGGGAAATTTCTCCATGATGTGTGTTCCGTAAAATTGTTAACAATGGGAGTAAATGTACTCCGTTTGCAGGCGGAAAGAAAGTATTTTATGCAACTGAGAATAGGTCGTCTGAAACCGCATTTCAAATTTCAGACGACCTTTATTACAACCCTATTCCGCTTTCAATACATACTTCCCGAAATATAGTAAACTTGCCGCTGGTTTCCCTTTCTCCTTCCCGTCATGTTCCCCATTATCCCCACCGACCGCGCCGCTGCCGAATGGCGCAACGAAAGCACGCAAAAGCCGCCCAAGCAGGCGGTTTATGTGCATGAAAGCAATGCCGCCGATATTCTGAAAAACGCTCACTCCCAAACGGCAACCGTTTGGATGGGCGATTTCCACAACGCTAAACAAGTGTTGGCGGCGATGAAAAAGCGCGTCCGCAGGTCGTCTGAAAAGACAAAAAACGCGCCTGCCGATATTCAGACGACCTTCCATACCCACCGCATGAAGCAGGCGCAGCAAAGCCGCGTGTTAAATATGCTTGCCGTCGAAATCGGCGCCGGTTTTCAGTTAAACAACCCGCGCGCGCCCGACGTCCGCTCCGCCCTCGCCGATGTGTACGCCGAGCCGAACGACGCGCCGTTTTTGCTGCCGCTCAACCAGCTTTTGGGCTTTATCGGCGCGCACGAATGGCACAAAAAAGGCATAGACATTCAGCAGCTTGACGGCAAAATCCACGTCCCCTTCGGCGTGTTCTCACCCCTGCGCGGCGAATATTTGGACTTAATCGCCCAAGCGCCGTTGAATCCTAATATTCAGACGGCGTTCGACATCGGCACAGGCTCCGGCGTTATCGCCGCCATCCTTGCCAAACGCGGCATTCCCGAAATCACCGCCACCGATACCAACCCCAAGGCCATCGCCTGCGCAACCGCCAACCTCGCCCGCTTGGGGCTGGACAAACAAGTCGCCGTACAAGCCATTGATTTGTTTCCCGAAGGACGCTCCGACCTGATCGTCTGCAACCCGCCGTGGCTGCCCGCCAAATCGACTTCCGCCGTCGAAACCGCCCTCTACGATCCCGACAACGCCATGCTGACTGCCTTCTTAAACGGCGTGCGGCAGCATTTAAACTCGCAAGGCGAAGGGTGGTTAATCATTTCCGACTTGGCGGAACATCTGCATCTGCGCGACCGCGATTTTCTGGAACAATGTTTTCAGACGACCTCTTTAGAAGTGGTCGATATTCTGAAAACCAAACCGCGCCACCGCAAAGCCGCCGACGAATCCGACCCGCTCGCCTTCGCCCGCAATCGGGAAACCACATATCTCTATCGTTTGAAAGCAAAGTCCTGATATACAATCAGGTCGTCTGAAACCCACATCCGCCATTCCCATGCAACTGATCAAATACCTCCAATCCCAAGGCATAGGCAGCCGCAAACAATGCCAGTGGCTGATTCAAAATGATTGTGTCGAAATCAACGATACAGTCCGCAACGATACCAAAGCCGACATCGATCCCGCCGAAGTCCAAACGCTGCGCATAGACGGCGAAGACATCGTCGTCGTACCCATGCCTTATTTTTATATCCTGCTCAACAAGCCTGCCGATTACGAAACCTCGCACAAACCGCAGCAATACCCCAGTGTTTTCAGCCTTTTCCCCGATCATATGCGCAACATCGATATGCAGGCGGTCGGCAGGCTGGATGCGGATACAACGGGCGTTTTGCTGATTACCAACGACGGGCAGTTCAACCACCGCGTCACCTCGCCGAAACACAAAGTGCCCAAAATCTACCGCGTTACCCTGAAGCATCCTGCCGATGACAGCTTGTGTAAAACGCTGAAAAACGGCGTCCTGCTGCACGACGACAACGAAACCGTCCACGCAGCCGAAGCCGTTTTGGAAAATCCGACCACCCTGCTGATGACCATTACCGAAGGCAAATATCATCAAGTCAAACGCATGGTCGCCGCTGCCGGCAACCGCGTCGAACATCTCCATCGGGACGAATTCAACGGACGAACGGTAGAAAATTTAGCCTCAGGGGAGTGGAAATTCATCACAGTTTGAAAATTTTGAAGTTTTTTCAAAAAAATTTTAACCATTATGATTTTTTTATTTGTTTAAAAACATGATGATATGATTGTTAAGATGTCATTAACCAAACTTAACGTCATCATTCGTGAACTATTATATAATTCGCGTGTCTGAGTAACACTTGCTTCGAGAGAAGTGAGTAAGTGAGTAAGACGTTTTCCCCGTAATGTGTTTGGCCATCTATACTTTTCCCCTTAGTATAGATGGTTTTTTTTATCTTTGATTTCAATTCTTTCAGTCAAGTTCTTTCATTCAATCCTACAAACAGGAGATCGTCATGTTACTCAAAAAAGGCTTGCTTTCTACTTTGTCCATTGCACTGATACTGGGTTTTTCCGCCCAAACTGCCGATGCAGACACCCATAAACGCCACCATCCGCGAACTCAAGCCGAACATGGCAAACTGCATCCCGCCTGCAAAAAGTACCTCGACCGCCGCGCTGCATGGTACAAATACAAAGGCAACCGTGCCGAATTGAAAGAAAACCGAAAAGCCCGCAAAGCTTTCCGTCAGCTACCCTATAAAGAATAACGCATCCAATGCCGCGCCGCTTACGAAGCATTTGATGATTTCGATCAAGGCAAATTCCGCCGTTAACAATCATATCGGTAAAGGTCGTCTGAAAACGGGTTTCTATTTGAGAAAACCTGTTTTCAGACGACCTTTTGTTATATTCCTGAAATATAGTTTCCCCTATAATTCCGACTTTCCAGCCCCTATACTACCACCCGCCCCATGACCACGGACTTCGACATCCCCCTATTCCTCAAAAACCTGCCCAACCTGCCCGGCGTATACCGTTTTTTCGACGAAGGCGGCAACGTCTTATACGTCGGCAAAGCGGTCAACCTCAAGCGGCGCGTGTCCGGTTATTTCCAGAAAAACGACCATTCCCCGCGCATCGCATTGATGGTGAAACAGGTTCACCACATCGAAACCACCATCACCCGTTCCGAAGCCGAAGCCCTGATTCTCGAAAACAACTTCATCAAAGCCCTGTCGCCCAAATACAATATCCTTTTCCGCGACGACAAAAGCTATCCCTACCTCATGCTCAGCGGACATCAATATCCGCAGATGGCGTATTACCGCGGCACGTTGAAAAAGCCGAACCAATACTTCGGCCCCTATCCCAACAGCAACGCCGTGCGCGACAGCATACAAGTCCTGCAAAAAGTCTTCATGCTGCGTACCTGCGAAGACAGCGTCTTCGAACACCGCGACCGTCCTTGCCTGCTGTATCAAATCAAACGCTGCACCGCGCCCTGCGTCGGACATATCAGCGAAGAAGACTACTGCGACAGCGTGCGCCAAGCTGCTACCTTCCTCAACGGCAAAACCGACGAACTGACCCGCACCCTGCAACACAAAATGCAGACCGCCGCCGCCAACCTGCAATTTGAAGAAGCCGCCCGCTACCGCGACCAAATCCAAGCGCTCGGCATCATGCAGAGCAATCAGTTCATCGACAGCAAAAACCCGAACAATCCCAACGACATAGACCTGCTCGCGCTTGCCGTTTCAGACGGCCTCGTCTGCGTACACTGGGTCAGCATACGCGGCGGGCGGCATGTCGGCGACAAAAGCTTCTTCCCCGACACCAAAAACGACCCCGAACCAAACGGGCAAGATTACGCCGAAGCCTTCGTCGCCCAACACTATCTGGGCAAAAGCAAGCCCGACATCATCATCAGCAACTTCCCCGTCCCCGACGCATTAAAAGAAGCCTTGGAGGGCGAGCACGGCAAACAAATGCAGTTCGTGACCAAAACCATAGGCGAACGCAAAGTCTGGCTGAAAATGGCGGAACAAAACGCACAAATGGCGATTGCCCAACGCCGCCTGCAACAAAGCAGCCAGCAACACCGCATCGACGAGTTGGCAAAAATCCTGAACATGAATTCAGACGACCTCAACCGCCTCGAATGCTTCGACATCAGCCACACTCAAGGCGAAGCCACCATCGCTTCCTGCGTCGTGTACGACGAACAAAACATCCAACCCTCGCAATACCGCCGCTACAACATCACCACCGCCAAACCCGGCGACGACTACGCCGCCATGCGCGAAGTCCTCACCCGCCGCTATGGCAAAATGCAGGAGGCTGAAGCCAACGGCGAGGCCGTCAAATGGCCGGATGTCGTATTGATTGACGGCGGCAAAGGACAAA
>NZ_KV814846.1:0-26063 GCF_001814135.1 Neisseria sp. HMSC067H09
CTGACGCTGTTTGCTGCCGGCGGTCTGAATAATGATGGCGTCAACACGTTCCCTCCTTCCCAGTTCACTCAATCATATTAAAATAAAAACGGCAGCTTTAATAAGCTGCCGTTTCCCATATTTATGATTTATTTCCCGAGTCTTCAAAAGACTCAATCGGAGCAGATTCCTGAGCAACAGTTTGAGGTTTAGGCTCTGGTTCGGATGGTTCCGCATTATCCTGACGTATATTGTGGCTGTAATCTTTAGGCGGGCTAGGTTGTTTGCCTGCCATAATTTCCAATACTTGATCACGATCGATGGTTTCCCAATCTATCAAGGCTTTACACATGGTCTCCATTTTATCGCGGTTTTCATCAAGGATTTTGTAGGCCACCTGATATTGCTCGTCCAAAATACGGCGTACTTCAGCATCAATATCTTGTTGCGTTTTTTCGGAAATGTTTTGAGAACGGGTAACGCTGCGTCCCAAGAACACTTCGCCTTCATTCTCCGCATAAACCATTACGCCCATTTTATCGCTCATCCCATAGCGCGTAACCATTTCGCGCGCTATTTGCGTAGCACGTTCGAAATCATTGGACGCGCCGGTGGAAATACGGCCGACGAAGATGTCTTCGGCAATACGACCGCCGAACAAGATGGAAAGCTGACTCAGCATTTGGTCTTTATACATGCTGATACGGTCACGTTCGGGAAGCTGCCAAGTCAAACCGAGTGCACGGCCGCGCGGCATGATGGTCACTTTGTGAACCGGGTCGGTAAACGGCAGGCTTTCGGCAACAATCGCATGACCTGCTTCATGGTAAGCGGTCGCACGTTTTTCATCTTCATGCATTACCATGCTGCGGCGTTCGGGACCCATATAGATTTTGTCTTTGGCATCTTCAAAATCGCTTTGGTCGACTTTGGTTTTATTCCGACGGCCTGCAAACAGGGCGGCTTCATTAACCAAGTTAGCCAAATCCGCACCGGAAAAACCGGGAGTACCTCGGGCCAAAGAACCCAAATCGACAGATGCATCCAAAGGCACTTTTTTTGCGTGTACTTTCAAAATCTGTTCACGACCACGGATATCGGGTAGTGGAACCACCACTTGTCGGTCGAAACGGCCGGGACGTTGCAAGGCGGGATCTAATACGTCCGGACGGTTGGTTGCGGCAATGACGATAACGGTCTGATTACTTTCAAAACCGTCCATCTCGACCAAAAGCTGGTTCAAGGTTTGTTCGCGCTCATCATTACCACCGCCCAAACCGGCACCGCGCTGACGGCCGACAGCGTCGATTTCGTCAATAAAAATGATACAAGGGGCGTTTTTCTTCGCTTGTTCAAACATATCGCGCACGCGGCTTGCACCGACCCCGACGAACATTTCAACAAAGTCAGAACCTGAGATGCTGAAGAACGGTACGCCTGCTTCGCCTGCAATGGCTTTTGCCAACAAAGTTTTACCGGTACCCGGGCTGCCTGCCAGTAAGATACCGCGCGGAACGCGTCCGCCCAAACTTTGATAACGGCTTGGAGCTTTCAGGTAATCAACGATTTCCTGCACTTCCTCTTTTGCCTCATCGCAACCGGCAACATCGGCAAAGGTAACTTTGTTGGCATCTTTGTCCAGAAGACGGGCACGGCTTTTACCGAAAGAGAATGCGCCCCCCTTACCGCCGCCACCGCTTTGCATACGCATAAAATAAAACCATGCGCCAATCAGCAGCAATACCGGTAACAGGCTGTAAAACAGGCTGGCGAGCATGCTTGGTTTTTCTTCGGGGATAACGTTGACGCGGACTTTATTGTCCAAAAGCGTTTTAACCAAATTATCGTCCAAAGGCGCATTGGTGAAGAAAGAGGTTTTATCGGTACGCTCGCCTTTAATCAGATAACCGCTGACGACTGAGCCTTCGATATTGACATTGGCTACTTCACCGTTGTTTACCTGTTGGATAAATTGAGAGTATTCGATTTGCTGCTTGTTTTCCTGCTTGCTGGTCAGAGCATTGAACGCAGCCATCAAGCCGACGCACAAAGCAACCCAGAGCAGAATTGACTTAAAGGTATTCCCCACTTAGCCAGGCTCCATGATATAAAGATAAACGAAAGAAAGATTTTAAAACACGCTGCTTGTATTGTCAGCGTTTATTTTTTCCTAATAAATAAATCTCACTGGAACGATTGCGCGATGCCTCAGGCTTGCGCGTCTGCACCGTTCCGAAGATTTCACGCATGGCTGCCATATATTCCTGATAGCCCGCTCCCTGAAATACTTTCACCAAAAAGCTGCCGCCCGTTTTCAAATGATTGACGGCAAAGTCCAAAGCCAGTTCACATAAATAAAAGCTGCGGGCTTGGTCGGTTACGGCGTTACCCGACATATTGGGTGCCATATCGCAAATTACAAGGTCTAGCGGACGGGCGTCCAGCAGGGTTTCAAATTGCGCCAATACTTCGTCTTCCCTGAAGTCGCCCTGAATAAAAGAAACACCTTCTATTTCATCCATAGGCAGGATATCCAATGCGAACACTCGTCCTGAATTGCCGACCAGTTTTGCCGCGACTTGCGACCAGCTTCCCGGTGCGCTGCCTAAATCCGCCAAAACCGTGCCGGGTTTGATTAATTTGTCTTTTTCATTGATTTCCAGCAGTTTATATGCGGCGCGGGCGCGATAGCCGTCTTTTTGCGCCATGTGGACGTAATGATCGTTGACGTGTTCGTGAAGCCAGGCTTTTGATGATTTTGAACGTACTGCCATAATTTATTTAATGATTTAGAGAAACGCCGTATTGTACGTTATTTTCCCCCGAGATTGCGCCAAATCGCGTACAATGCCGCATTATTCTTTCTTTTCAAGCACTAGAACATGACTGACAATAAATTAAGCACCAAAGAAATTTTGGAATTGAAAGCCCGCGCCCATCACCTTCATCCTGTTGTAATGGTGGGACAGCAAGGTTTGACCGAGTCCGTTATCAAAGAAACCGATGCCGCCCTGACGGCGCATGAGTTAATCAAGGTCCGTGTATTCGGCGACGACCGAGCCGAGCGCGTTGAAATTTGCAATGCGTTGTGCGAAGCCGTCGATGCGCAACTGGTTCAGCATATCGGTAAGCTGTTGGTGTTGTGGCGTAAAAACTTGGAGGCTTGAGAAAGCGTTTGGTTCCAAACAATGAGAGGTCGTCTGAAAAACTATCAAGGCTTTCAGACGACTTTCGTTTAATAAATCTTGAAATCAGTATAGAAACAACAGCAGATTATTTATCCCTTGATATAAAAGGTCGTCTGAAAACCCTGATTGGGGATTTTCAGACGACCTTTGTCTTTGCCGGTTGGTCTATCAGGATATTAGAAATCCAATTCCGCTTTCAGCCAGTAAGTACGCGGCATGCCGACGACGGCGAAGCTGCGGTCGTATTGGCCGCGCTGTACCTGCCAGTAGTTTTTGTTGAACAGGTTTTCTACCGAGCTGCTGACGGTCAGGGTGTTTTTACCCAGTTTGGTTTTGTAGCGCGCACCTACGTCAACCAAGGTATAGGATGGGAAGGCGTATTGTTTTTGCGTGTCTTGATAAGACTTGCCGAAGTACGAAACGTTGCCGTTCAGCGTCAAGCCTTCGGCAAACGGGGTGTCCCATTCCACGCCCGCTTTGGCAATCACGCGCGGGTTGGCGACTTGTACGCCGTTAACCAAATTATCGGCGAAATTCGGATAATCTTTTACGGTCGATTGCAGATACATCAGACCGAAAGTCGGACGCAGGGTTTTGTTCAACAAGTTGGCATAGGTATTGAACTCAATACCGCGGCTGCGCTCCATGCCTTGCTCGGAACCGCTATAAGCCAAGCCTGCATTTTTGCGCGCTGCGAAATCAGTACCTGAAGTTGTGTTGCCGCGCCAGTAGCCCGGACGTTTGATTTGGAACGCGTTTAAAGTGGTTACAAAGTCGCCCCAGTTTTTGCGTACGCCGACTTCAAATTGGCGGCTGACGCGCGGATCTGCCATCGTCACATGACCGTCCTCATCGGTACGGATGTTGGACGGCTCCAAATCTTCCATATAGTTTCCGTAAACCACCAAATCAGGCTGCGGAACCCATGCCGCCATCAACATCGGGCTGAAACGGTTCGCATCCGCTTTGCGGCCGTTTAATTTGTTTTTCTGCTCGACGGCTTGGAAACGCCCGCCCAAAGTGAGTCGGTATTTGTTGTCGGCAAAACCAAGCGTGTCAGATACCGCCAAACTGTTCACTTTGATCACGGTGTCCACTGAAGGCGTTGCACTCCATGCCGTTCCTAAGTTGGAATCCAATTTTGCCAACTGGGTTGGAATATCAAGGCTCGGATCGATAACGCTGCTTCGTGTTTGACGTGCGCCTTGATAAGTGGTGCGTTTACGGTCGATACGGTCAAATGCGGCACTCCAGTTGTGACTTACCGGTCCGGTTTCAAATTCGCCGCGAGCAGTCAGATTCATACTGAGCGTTTTGAAACGCTGGTCGGTCAAACGTGCGCGACCTGAATTGTAGGTCAAACCGCTGCTTGTGACGGTAGGAGAGGCGAAATTACCGTAATAACGTGCATTGTTGTAGCCGATACCGCCTGTAATTTGGGCATTTTCAAATGCATCCCATTCGAAAGTCAGCATATTCGTTTGACCGCGCGTATTTTGAGCCTGCCAGCTCGGCGCCAGATTCACTTTGCCTTCAGGTGCGGCAAACAAGCGTCCGTTGGCGTTTTGAATGTCCTGCATACGCGCGCGGCCGCCGTTGGTTTTGCGTTTGGCGTAGATGGAGTCGAACGCCACGCGCAGTGTTTCGCCGCGGTAGTCGGCATTTAAGGCAAATTCTTTGTTGTCTTCGCTGTAACCGTGGCGCGGGGTGTCGCCGTGGCGCAGTTTGCCGTTGGCACGCACGCCGAATTCTTTGTTTTCGCCGAAACGTTGACCCAAGTCGAATGTGCCTTGTGCGCGGTTGTTGCTGAACCAGCCCAGACCGATTTTGCGGTTGCCTTCATCGGCGGCTTTTTTGGTTTCGATATTGACGGAGCCGGATACCGCGCCTTCGGGGTCCATGCCGTTTACGGCGGTGGACGCGCCTTTAATCAATTGCGCGGAGCCGACATGTACGCTGGCTGTGCCTTGCGTGCCGTACATACCTGCCAAACCGTTGACGCTGAATTGGCGCGCATCAAGCTGATAACCGCGGAAATACAAGCCGGTCAATGTGTTGCTTTCGCCGCCGAACTGCCAAACGGAAGCGTCTTTTTTCGCTACGGCATCCACTAAAGTACGCGATTCGGTGTTGTTGAGGGCTTGTTCGTCGTAGTTGACGACGGTAATCGGCGCGGTAAAGGCATTAGCTTTGCCCAATACGCCCAAATTTACGCGGTCGCGCAAGTCGCCGTCGCTGGCGATGGAGTAAGAGCGGGCGGCTTTGACGCGTTTGGCGTCGGCGCGGACATGGACTTCCTGCAACTGCTGTTGCACTGGGGCTTCGGGCGTCGCTTCATCGGCGGCATAAGAAAACGCGCTCATAATCAAAAGCGGCATCAGGGCTAATTTGCTGTTCATAGATTCCTTCTGTCTCTGAGGTGGGTTATTTTTGTTGCAATAAGCGTTAAAAATCACAAAGTAATTTTGCTGCGGAATTATATTTGATAACATTCTGCTTTTCTATAAAAAGTGATGATAACTATTTGTAAAAACAAAAATACAACATAAATCAAAACTTTTTCCATAGTAATTGTAAATTATTTTATTAAGCGGAGAATCCGGGTTTCAGACGACCCCTGCCCGCTGCCTGCCTCAAGAGACAACGCACATGCAAAAATGGCAAATCGAGCTTTATTCCACGCCGTCTTGGCTGTTACAGACCTTATTGATGGTCGCCGCCTCCTCGGCGGTAATTCTGTTTTTGGCACGCGAAACGCGCTTCGGGCGTGAGTTTGCCTATATCCTGCGCCTGTGCCTGACGCCGAAAAGCGCGGTCAAAGTATTGCTGCTGATTACGGCGATGATTGCGCTGCTGCTGACCGAAGTGCGGCTGAATGTATTGAGTACCTTTATGTCCAAAGGGCTTTACGACTCGATGCAGGATTTAAACGCCTCCGCGTTTTGGATGTTTGCAGCGATGAACGCGGGCGTGGTGTTGGTGCGGGCATTTAACAACGTCGTCAACGACTTTCTCGATCAAGGCTTGGCGATTAAATGGTCGGAGCGGCTCAATGAAGTGCTGACAACGCGCTGGCTTGCCGACAAAAACTACTACCGCCTGCAAATGCGCCGCCATGCGCCGGACAATATCGACCAGCGTATCCAACAAGACGCGCAGGATTTCATCGCCTCGACCATAGAATTTGTACGCGGCATGGTCAATTCGGTCGTTACCTCGCTGGAATTTGCCGTTGTTTTGTGGGGCTTGGCGGGCATCCTGACCGTATTTGACATCGACATTCCGCACGGCATCGTTTGGTTTGTCTATATGTTTGTGATTTTGGCGACCTTTATCGCCATGTGGATAGGCAACCCTTTGATTCGTTACAACTATGAAAACGAAAAACTCAACGGCGACTATCGTTATTCCCTCATCCGCGTGCGCGACCACGCCGAAAGCGTGGCGTTTTACAGCGGCGAACAACACGAACACGACCAGCTTGCCGACCGCTTCAAAGCCATCATCCGCAACCGTTGGCGCATCGCCCGCCAAAGCGTCTGCTTGAGCGGCTTTAACGATATGTTTACCAACGGAATCAAGCTCTTCCCCATTATTTTGCAAGCCCCGCGCCTGTTTGCCGGGCAAATCAAAATCGGCGACATCCAGCAGACCGTCCAAGCCTTCGCCCGACTGCAAAACGCCCTGTCCTTCTTTCGGATGTTCTACAACAAATTTACCGCCTACCGCGCCCGACTGGAGCGTCTGTACGGCTTTTTACTGAGTACGGAAGAACACCACAGCGCACAACAACCCGACATTACCGAAGTTTCAGACGACCTCTCGCTGGAAAACGTCGCCCTGTTCCGCCACAACGGCGAAATCCTGTTGAGCGGCATCAACGTCAACCTCAAAAGCGGCGATTCCCTGCTGATACGCGGCCCGAGCGGTTGCGGCAAAACCTCGCTGCTGCGCGCGCTGGCGGGGCTTTGGCCGTTCGGCAGCAGCGGCAAAGTCAGCCGTCCGCCGCATCAAGACATCCTCTTCCTGCCGCAACGCCCCTACACGGCGCAAGGCAGCCTGCGCGACGCGATTTGTTACCCCGACATCGACAAACAGCATCCCGAACTAGCCGAAGCCATGAATACCTGCCGCTTAGGTTATCTGATTGATAAACTGGACAAAACCGACGACTGGCAACATAAACTCTCCCCCGGCGAACTGCAACGCGTCGCCTTCGTCCGCGCCCTGCTCTCGCAACCCAAAGTCATCCTGCTTGACGAAGCCACCGCCGCCTTGGACGAACCGACCGAGGCCCTGCTCTACCGCTCCTTAAAGCAAAAACTGCCGCAGAGCATCATCATCAGCATCGGCCACCGCAGCACGCTCAACGAGTTTCACGATTTCAGTCTTGATGTCGGCAACGTAGCTTGCGATTGAATTTAAAGCGACGAGGTCGTCTGAAAACCCGCAAGGGTTTTCAGACGACCTTTCTGCTAAAATCCCACTCTCAAACAAAAGGGAAACCCGCCATGCACGAAATCAAATGCCCGCACTGCCACACCGCGTTTACCGTCAACGAAGCCAGTTACGCCGACATCCTGAACCAAGTCCGCACCCAAGAATTTCAAACCGAAATCCACGAGCGCCTGCAACAGGCGCAGATGCAGTTTCAAAGCGATATGCAGCTTGCCCAAGCGCAGGCGCAAAATCAGTTCGACAAAATCCTAGCCGACAAAAACCACGAAATCGCCGCCCTATCCAACCAAATCAACGCCTACGAAAAAGACAGCAAACTTGCCGCCGCCGAGATTGAAGGTCGTCTGAAAGCGCAAATTGCCGAGCAAGATAAATTGATTGCCGAACTGAAGGCGCAGGCAAAATCGCTGGAAACGGCGAAAAACATGGAAAAAGAGCTGGAAATCACCAAAGCCGTTGCCGAAAAAGAGCGCGAATTGGGCAATTTGAACACGCAGCTCATGCTGCAATCCAAAGAAAACCAGTTGGAAAAACAAAGCCTGCGCGAAAAATACGAAGCCGAACTCAAACAAAAAGATGAAACCATCGCCTTCTACAAAGACTTCAAAGCCAGACAGTCCACCAAAATGATAGGCGAAAGCCTCGAGCAGCACTGCGAAACCGAATTCAACCGCATCCGCACCACCGCCTTTCCACAAGCCGTTTTCTGCAAGGACAACGACGCCAAAACCGGCAGCAAAGGCGACTACATCTACCGCGAAACCGACGAAGAAGGCAACGAAATCATCTCCATCATGTTCGAGATGAAAAACGAAAACGACGAAACCGCCACCAAAAAGAAAAACGAACACTTTTTCAAAGAGTTGGACAAAGACCGCAGAGAAAAAAACTGCGAATACGCTGTACTCGTCTCACTCTTGGAAGCCGACAGCGAACTCTACAACAACGGTATCGTCGATGTGTCCTACGCCTACCCGAAAATGTACGTCGTGCGCCCGCAGTTTTTCATCCCCATCGTCTCCCTGTTGCGCAACGCCGCGCTCAATTCATTGAAATACAAACAAGAATTGGCACAAATGCGCGCGCAAAACATCGACATCACGCACTTTGAAGAAGACTTGGACAAGTTCAAAACCGATTTCGCCCGCAATTACGAACTCGCCAGCCGCAAGTTCCAAACCGCCATTGACGAAATCGACAAAACCATCAGCCACCTGCAAAAAACCAAAGAAGCCCTGCTCTCTTCGGAAAACAACCTGCGCCTCGCCAACAACAAAGCGACCGACCTGACCGTCAAAAAATTAGTGCGCAAAAACCCGACCATGAAGGCCGCCTTTGCCGCGTTGGAGAAAAAAGAGGATTGAGGTTCGTATGAAGTAAAGGTCGTCTGAAAGCGGCCTTCCCCGTTTTCAGACGACCTTTCCCGAGTCAAAGCCGTTTGAATATTACCTGCGATACGGCTATGATGAAGCCTGTCCCTATACATTTACATTGATAATGAAAGGAATCCCGCATGACCACTTGGTTTATTGCCGCTGCCGCCGTCCTGATTGTCGAGCTGTTTGTCGGTACTGTATATCTCTTGGTTGTCAGTGCGGCTTTGTTTGGCGCAGGATTGGTGTATGGGCTGACCGGTAATACTTCGATTGCCGTCGCTGCGGCAGCCGTTTTGTCCGCCGTCGGTATCTGGGTGGTACACAGTAAATTCAAAAAAACTACGCCCCGCCAAGAATTGAACGATGATTTGGACATCGGACAGACCGTTCAAATCCTCCGCCGCCTTCACGGCGATTGCTATGAAGTTTCGTATCGGGGAACGTACTGGCAGGCGCAGGCTGAAAATGCCGATGCCGTTCAGACGACCTCTACTGCCGTGATTACCGGTAAAAACGGTAATGTTTTACTCATTCGTTTAAATTGATTGATAAAATCGAAAGGAGCATCATGGGCGAATTAATTACCCTTCCTGAAAATATTCACCTATTAATATTAATTTTTGCTCTCACCGCATAAGGAAAAAACAATGGAATTTTTATACAGTTTCCCCGTCATCCTGTTGCTTGTCGTTGTAATTTTCGGCTTCAAAGCCTTTATCGTCGTGCCACAGCAGGAAGTTTACGTCGTCGAACGCCTCGGCAGATTTCACAATGCGCTGACTGCCGGTCTGAACATCCTGATTCCTTTCGTTGACCGCGTCGCCTACCGCCACTCGCTCAAAGAAGTGCCTTTGGACGTTCCCAGCCAAGTCTGCATCACCCGCGACAATACCCAGCTTACCGTTGACGGCATCATCTACTTCCAAGTAACCGACCCGAAACTCGCTTCTTACGGCTCCAGCAACTACATTATGGCGATTACCCAGCTTGCCCAAACCACGCTGCGTTCGGTTATCGGCCGCATGGAGTTGGACAAAACGTTTGAAGAGCGCGACGAAATCAACAGCATCGTCGTTTCCGCGCTCGACGAAGCGGCAGGTGCATGGGGTGTGAAAGTATTGCGTTACGAAATCAAAGACTTGGTTCCGCCGCAAGAAATCCTGCGTTCCATGCAGGCGCAAATTACCGCCGAACGTGAAAAACGCGCCCGCATCGCCGAATCCGAAGGCCGCAAAATCGAGCAAATCAACCTTGCTAGCGGTCAGCGCGAAGCGGAAATCCAACAGTCTGAAGGTGAAGCGCAAGCCGCCATCAACGCGTCAAACGGTGAAAAAATCGCCCGCATCAACCGCGCACAAGGTGAAGCCGAAGCCCTGCGTCTGGTTGCCGAAGCCAACGCCGACGCCATCCGCAAAATCGCCGAGGCAGTCCGCTCAGAGGGCGGCTCAGAAGCCGTCAACCTGAAAGTTGCCGAGCAATATGTCGCCGCCTTCAGCAATTTGGCAAAAGAAAGCAACACGCTGATTATGCCTGCCAACATCGCCGACATCGGCAGCCTGGTTTCAGCCGGACTGAAGATTATCGACAGCAACAAAGCGGCAAAATAAACCTTACGTTTTGCCACAAGGTCGTCTGAAAACGAGTGCAACGCGTTTCGCTACCATAAACAGCGGATTTCGCCAAACCGTTTTTCAGACGACCTTTATTCACATGATGGCAGACAGGATGCCCATCTGACCAAGCTTCAATATAGTGGATTAAATTTAAATCAGGACAAGGCGACGAAGCCACAGACAGTACAGACAGTACGGAACCGATTCACTTGGTGCTTCAGCACCTTAGAGAATCGTTCTCTTTGAGCTAAAGCGAGGCAACGCCGTACCGGTTTAAAGTTAATCCACTATACATTCTGATTGTTACCCAAGACCAATTCAATGACTCAGAAAACACACACCATCAAAACCTACCTCGTTGGCGGCGCCGTCCGCGATTATCTTTTGGGCTTGCCCGTCAAAGACCGCGACTGGGTGGTCGTCGGCGCTGACGCACAAACCATGCTGACGCAAGGCTTCCAGCCGGTCGGCAAAGATTTTCCCGTGTTCCTCCACCCCGACACCCACGAAGAATACGCCCTCGCCCGCACCGAACGCAAAACTGCCAAGGGCTATGCCGGTTTCAGTTTCCACGCCGACAAAGACGTTACGCTGGAGCAGGATTTGATGCGCCGCGACCTGACCATCAACGCGATGGCGCAGGATTCAGACGACCTCATCATCGACCCTTTCGGCGGACAACAGGATTTGGCGGCAGGTATTTTGCGCCACGTTTCCCCCGCCTTTGCTGAAGACCCCGTCCGCATCCTGCGCACCGCCCGCTTTGCCGCGCGCTACGGGTTTGAAATCGCCGAAGAAACCATGAAACTGATGCGGCAGATGGTAGAAAACGGTGAAGCGGACGCATTAGTCGCCGAGCGCGTCTGGCAGGAATTGGCGAAAGGTTTGATGGAAAAAAATCCCCGAAGGATGATTGAAGTATTGCGCGAATGCGGCGCGCTCAAAGTTTTGCTGCCCGAGGTCGATGCCCTCTTCGGCGTGCCGCAACGCGCCGACTATCATCCCGAAATCGACAGCGGCATCCATACCCTGATGACGCTGCAACGCGCCGCCGATATGGGGCTGAGCCTGCCCGAACGCTACGCCGCCCTGCTGCACGATTTGGGCAAAGCCAAAACCCCGCCCGAAATCCTACCCAAACACCACGGACACGACCTCGCAGGCGTCGAACCCGTGCGCAAAGTCAATCAGCGGCTGCGCGCGCCGAGACAATGCGCCGAGCTTGCCGAACTTGTCTGCCGTTGGCACATCATGTTCCACCAAGTCGGGCAATTCAAAAACAAAACCATCTTAACCGTTTTGAAAAAAACCGACGCTTTCAGACGACCCGAACGCTTCGCCGCCGCTTTAAATGTCTGCATTGCCGATACACAAGGTCGTCTGAACCGCGAAAACTCCCCCTACCCGCAACGCGCGCACTGGCTCGCCCTGCTCGAAGCCGCCAACCAAGTGGATTCGGGCAAAATCGCCGCCGAATGCCGCGCGCAGGAAAAAGCGCACCTTATCGCCGAAGAAATCGACCGGGCGCGGTTGGCAGAAATTGCTCCTTTGCAAAAAGCGTATAAGACAGAAAAATAGGAAGCTCTTAATGACATCTTCACGTTATAAAATCGAACGCGCGCCCGACGGCATTACTGTGTCTGCTCGTGTTGTACATGACTCTCAGGAAATCGGTTTTACCGCTCTATTTCTTATATTTTCCTTTGCTATTACATGCATCGCGCCGTTTTACCTTGAAGAGCATTATTTCACTGATCCAATAATAATTCTTATCCATATACTTTTTACTTTCTACCTAGTCGGCTCACTGGTTTACAGCCTTCTCTGGCAACTTTTCGTACGTGAAAACATCAAGATCCGTAACCATACCCTGTCTCATGGATACACCTTGTTCTCCATTGGACGTTGGCGTAGTTTTCCGCTATCAGAAATTTCCGAATGGCAGTTTCGTGACAATATTCCCAAAGCTCCTGTTGCAAGAGGAAGGGAAGCTGAGTACCCAAACAAAAACTACTACCAAAATGGTATAAAACAACCAAAAAACGATATCCCCAATATCTTACATATCCAAAAATGCAAACAAGGCGCATGGTCTTTCGATTATCAGGAAAAAACCATACTTATCGGCGATTTTTTTGACAGCCGTGATGCTCAGATAATCAATACTGAATTGAACAGGTTTATCCCAGCATCCGCTAAAGCCCGTCAACTTTCAGACGACCTTTGAAACAGCCGCCGCCATATCCGCTATAATCTGCCTCTCAGCTATTTCGTTACACCCATAAAAATCATGACCATTCAGACCGATTTATTGCCCAAAATCAACAACGAAGATTATCAACGCCTCATCCTCAAACACAGCGTAGAATTCAGCGAAGGCGAAATCCGCCTGCTGAACGAAATCCTCGAAAAATTCACCTTCGACGTCGTTCAGGCGCAGGCATTGGCGCAGGCAGTGATGCAGCAAGTGCGCTTCGATCCCAACGCCTACCACATCGACAGCGACGACGAAGACACCACAGGCATCTGCCCCCACTGCATCAACCCACCCATGCCGCCCCTGCGCGATTACCTCGTTTGGCGCGAAACACGCGGCTGAATCCCTTTCAAAAAGGTCGTCTGAAAACAGCAAACCGCTTTTCAGACGACCCCGAACCCACCGGAAAACCCATGCTGCAAACCGACAACCTGACCGCCGCCCAGCCCCAGCGCATCATCACCGCCCAAAGCATCTCCTCGCAGGAAGAGTTGTTCGAGCGCGCCCTGCGCCCTAAAACGCTGGACGACTATATCGGGCAAGACAAAGCCAAAGAACAGCTCGCCATCTTTATCCAAGCCGCCAAAAAACGCGGCGAAGCCCTAGACCACACCCTGCTCTTCGGCCCGCCCGGACTGGGCAAAACCACGCTGGCGTACATCATCGCCAAAGAGCTGGGCGTCAACCTGCGCCAAACCAGCGGCCCCGTCCTCGAACGCGCCGGCGACCTTGCCGCCCTTCTGACCAATCTCGAGCCGCACGACGTATTGTTTATCGACGAAATCCACCGCCTCAGCCCCGTCGTCGAAGAAATCCTCTACCCCGCGCTCGAAGACTACCAGCTCGACATCATGATAGGCGAAGGCCCTGCCGCCCGTTCCGTCAAAATCGACCTGCCGCCCTTCACGCTCGTCGGCGCAACCACCCGTGCAGGTATGCTGACCAACCCTCTGCGCGACCGCTTCGGCATCGTTGCCCGCTTGGAGTTTTATCAAAATCAAGACCTTGCCACCATCGTCAGCCGTTCCGCGCAATTACTGCAACTCGATATGGGCGAAGAAGGCGCGATGGAAGTCGCCAAGCGCAGCCGCGGCACGCCCCGCATCGCCAACCGCCTGCTGCGCCGCGTCCGCGATTTTGCCGATGTGAAAAACAACGGCGTAATTGATGCCGCCATTGCCGATGCCGCTTTAAGTATGCTGGATGTCGACGCGCAAGGTTTGGACGTCATGGACAGAAAATTCCTCGAAGCCATCCTGCACAAATTCAGCGGCGGTCCCGTCGGTCTTGACAACGTTGCCGCCGCCATCGGCGAATCCACGGACACCATCGAGGACGTTATCGAACCCTACCTCATCCAACAAGGCTTCCTGCAACGTACCCCGCGCGGCAGAATGGCCACCGAACGCGCCTACCTGCACTTCGGCTTGAAAATGGAAAAATAAGCGTATTGAAATGAAGAAAGGTCGTCTGAAACCGGATTTTTGGTTTTCAGACGACCTTTTTGTATCCATTCGAATGGAAGACTTGAGTCAGGATAAAGGCAAGTGCTTTTCTCGTAAGCTAGTGTTTGTCCTCACCCTCTTTGGCAGTATCTTTCCCGCCGTCTTTATCTGTCTGAACCGGCGTAACCGGGAAAAACAAGATCAGCGGGTTTGCCTTAATCTGCTGCCAGAAGCTTTTGCACAAATTGCCGACGCTGCCGATTTTCGTGCCGCGCGAGCGCAGGGCGACGAAGAGGGCGAGGGTGAAGCTGACGATGAGGTTGACCAAGCCGATGGCGAGGACGCTGCAAATGCCGAGCATGAATGTACCAAAGCCGACGTTGCCGCTGACAGCGGCGTAGCCTAGGTTGGCGGATGAGAAGGCAACATGGCGGATGTCCAGCGGCAGACCGAGGAGGTGTCCGAAGTAGCCGGTCATGCCCAAGAGCATACCGAAGATGAAGTTGCCGACCAGCGAGCCGTAGTGTTTGTGAATGTAGGCGGCGAGGACGCGGCGGGGTTTGGGGCGCATGATTTTGCGCAACAAGGGATTGAAGGGCAGGCGTTGGCGCAGGTTGAGGTAGTCGGCACGGTTGTCGAAGAAGCCTGCGATGATGCCGGAACAGAACAGCCACAAGCCTGCGATGGCGGCATACCATAGCGTTGGATGACCGATAATGTCTATGGATTTGAACTGGTAGGCGGTGGTGTGGGCATCGAGTATGGGCTGTTGGTGCAGATGGGCATAGCCGAACGATATGGCGCACGCCAAGAGGATGGCGATGGAAACGTTGCCGAAGACGGCGACGCTTTGGGAGCGGCATACGTCGATAAGGAGCTTGGCGAGCTTGTTGTCCACCGCTTTGCCGCCTTCGTTGAGATCGACTTGTTCGGCGAAGCTGGCGGCGGTCATGGCGGGCTGCTTGGTGGCGACGGTGCAGTGCAGCATATGGATGAGCATGAAGCCTATGCCGTAGTTGAGCCCTGACAGCAAGGAGGTAACGAAGGGGCTGAAGCCGAGTGTGCCGATGTGGATTTTGTGCAATGCCATCAGGGCGATGATGACGCCGCCACCCGCCGCGGAGTAGAACATTTTGAAATATTCTTTGCGGTTGCGGGTGATGTAATGCTCGCCGTGGTGGCTTTTGTTTTCGGTAATGCTGCGGGCGAGCATGCGTATGCTGCTGCGGCGCAGGTGGCGGGTACTGTATTGCTCGACCGCAGCGTAGATGAGGGAGTTCATCAGGGTAATGGTCAGGCGGTTGCGGTTGCCGGCATCGGTTTGGATGTCGGTGAGCAGTTTCAGGCGATCTACGGTCTGCTGGAGCCGTTCGAGCAGGTGGGCGACTTTGACGGACGAGCCTGAACCTGCGCCCGTCCCTTTTCGGCGCAGATAGTCGATTTGACTGCAACATTGGTCGAACATGACTTCGAGGTGGGCGGTGTCGTAAGGGGTGGTGTCGTTGCGGTAGTGTTCGACCAGTTTGGCGGTTTCGCGCTGGAGTGCGACGAAGGGCGAATCGGCTTCGAGCAGGCGCGGGGCGATGCGGATGAGGTCGGGTTCGATGGCTTCGGAGGCAATCCAAATGGCCAGCATTTCGATGGCACGCAGGCGGGCGTCAACCAACTGGCGGCAGGCGTTTTGCAGCAAGGCGGGATCGGCGCTGGTGCGGATCAGGTCGTACAGGCTCAACCATTGGCGGATGCTGAGGGTTTGCAGCCATTTGTCGTCGTTTTCGGAGTGGAAAAGGTAGAGGAACACTTCACGCAGGTTGGCAAAGTCTTTGTAGGACGGGCTGAAGCGTTCGTAGATGCGTATGCCCATCTCGCGGGTAAAGCTGTGGCGCGAGAAGATGCCGAGTTTGATCAGCGCGGGATAGATGTGGACTTGCGAGAGCCAGTGGTAGAAGCGTCCGCTGAAATTTATTGCAAGTTCTTCGTCTTGTTTGAGCGTGGCGATAATCAGGTCGAAGCGTTCTGCCGCCTGTTTTTTGCCGCCGCGCCGCAGGAATTTGATTAAGGCGTTGAGGATAAGGACGAAATCGGTGTCGGTCAGGCTTTTGGAAAGTAAGGGATGTAGATTTTGGTGAGTAATTTTTTCCATTGCGGTATTTTTACACAAAACGGCGGGTTTGATAAGTTCGGGTAATTTATGCAACCTGCTGTAAGCACATTCGATATTTTGGAGCAATGTTTGACGATTTCAACCCTCTTTGTTTTGAAAAGGTCGTCTGAAAACCGTTTTCAGACGACCCCTTGTTTATTTCAGCATCTCTTCGGGGATTTTGCAGACGGGAATCGGATTGACTTTGTGTTGCATGGCTTTGTGCAGGCGGGCGTAGATTTCCAAGACTTCGCGCTGCCTGCCTTCAAAATCTTCGGGACGGTGCGTACCGTAAACGCTCATTGCCCATTCGAGTTCGGGATAGCTTGCGCCCATCTGTTCTTCGTCCGTGCGCTCGGTATCCCAAAGCCCGTCGGTCGGCACGGCTTTTTGGATGGACTCGGCGATGTCCAGTTCGCCGGCAATTTGATAAATCTGCGTTTTGGTCAAATCGGCAATCGGGCTGATGTCCACGCCGCCGTCGCCGTATTTGGTGAAGAAGCCCACGCCGAAATCTTCGATTTTGTTGCCCGTACCGGTAACCAGCAAACCGTTTAGCTGACCGTAATAATAAAGCGTCAGCATCCGCAGGCGGCTGCGGGCGTTGGCAAGCGCAAGCTGTTTGGCGGGGAACTCGGTTTCATCGACCTCGACATCGGCGGCAAAGGTATCGAAAGTCGGCGTCAAATCCACGCGCATCCCGCTGACGTTGGGAAACGCCTGCTCCAACCGGCGGATGTGTTCCTGCGCGCGGCTGACTTGGTCGGCTTTTTGGCGGATGGGCATTTCAAGCAGCAGAACCTTCAGCCCCGTCCGTGCCGCGATGGCGGAAACGACCGCGGAATCGATACCGCCGGAAACGCCGACGACAAACCCTTTGGCGTGTGCGGCGGCGGCATAGTTTTTCAGCCAGTCGGCAATATGGCGGATAACGGCTTGGGTCTGCATAGTCAGGCTCCTGATTTGAAAGGGGGAATCATACCCGATTTTGAGAGGCTACGGCATACGGACGGGTCGTCTGAAAATCGGTTTCGCAGCTTTCAGACGACCTTCCCCCTGTTTTCATCAGCAATAAAATCCTGCTGAAATTTCGCACAATCTTTCCCAATTTGAAACAATCCCCTGATTTTGTTATTATTCCTTCAAACAAAGAAATAATCATCATCCATTTTGTCTCACCCGGCCCTCATTACGGCTCATTCATCTGTGCGTTTTTACTCTCTTTTTCCCTTGTTTTTCATCCGGCAGGACGGTTTAAACGCCATTCGTTTTTTGTCTGCGTTTTATAGTGGATTACCAAAAATCGGGAAAGTCTCGGACCCTGTCCGACAGACCACGTTTTATTCCTAGTTTTTGTTAATCAACCATATACAGCCTTGCGCCCGTATCCGCCTGCCTCACCACCCCAAAGGAGGTCAAGGTTTGTCTTTATTTCATTTCTTACGCAACCGCTCTTCGTTCAATCCCTTCGTCGTTTCCGTTACGCTGTCCTTCGTGCTGCTGGTCATCGGCATCGCGCTTTTGATTCCGCAGCAGGCAGAAACCGTCCTCAATGCCGCCAAAACGGGCATTTTCAAAAACTTCAGTTGGTTTTACATCTTGGCGTTTTCAGCCTTCTTCTTCTTCCTGCTCGCACTTTCGGTCAGCAGCTTCGGCAACATCAAGCTGGGCAGCAACGAAGAAGAGCCTGAATTTAGCTTTTGGTCTTGGCTCGCCATGCTGTTCGCGGCGGGTATGGGCGTCGGATTGATGTTTTTCGGTGTCGCCGAACCGCTCACCCATTATCTGTCCCCCATCACCGAAGGCGGCAGCGGCGCAAGGCAGCAGGACGCGTTGCTCCACACTCTCTTCCACTGGGGCGTACATGCCTGGTCGGTTTACGCCGCCATGGCGTTGGCGCTCGCCTATTTCGCTTTCCGCTACAAACTCCCGCTTTCTCTGCGTTCCTGCTTTTATCCGCTGTTGAAAGAGAAAATCGACGGTAAGGCAGGCGACATCATCGACATACTTGCGCTGGTCGCCACCCTGTTCGGCATCATTACCACGCTTGGTTTCGGCGCGGCGCAGTTGGGTGCGGGCTTGGCACAAATCGGCTGGATAAGCGAAAACACCTTTTCCGTACAAACCATCGTGATTTTCGCCGTCATGGGTTTGGCGGTCGCCTCCGCCGCCTCCGGCATAGGCAAAGGCGTCAAAATGTTGAGCGAGATGAACTTGACCCTTGCTTTTGTACTGATGGTTTTCGTCCTCGCCACCGGCCCGACCCTCCACCTGCTCTCCGCCTTCAACGACAACCTCGGCACTTACCTGAGCAACCTCGTACAACTCAGTTTCAAAACATACAGCTACGAACAAAACCATACCGAATGGTTCGGCGGCTGGACCATCTTATACTGGGCATGGTGGTGTTCTTGGGCGCCTTTCGTCGGACTCTTCATCGCCCGCATCTCGCGCGGACGCACCATACGCGAATTCATTTTCGGCGTTTTGGCGGTTCCCTCCCTATTCTGCGTCATCTGGTTCACCATTTTCGGCGACACCGCCATCTGGATTAACGACCACACCGCAGCAGGCGCATTGGGCGAATTGACCGGCACACCCGAAAAACTCCTCTTCCGCTTCCTCGAATACCTCCCCCTGCCGACCCTCACAGGGCTTGTCAGCCTCATGGTGATCGCCCTCTTCTTCATCACCTCCGCCGACTCCGGCATTTACGTCCTCAACAACATCGCCTCCCGCGACAAAAGCGTGGCCGCCCCGCGCTGGCAGGCAGTGATGTGGGGGCTGTTGATGTCTGCCGCTGCCATCGTCCTTTTGCGCTTCGGCGGACTGCCCACCCTGCAAACCATGACCCTCATCGTCGCCCTGCCTTTCGCCCTGCTCATGCTGATCATGTGTTTCAGCCTATGGCGCGGATTAAACGCCGACCACAAATACTTCACGACCGCCGTCACCCCCTCCAGCGTCTATTGGAGCGGCGACAACTGGCAGGACAGGCTCGAGCGTATGCTGAACCAAACGCAGGAACAAGACATCCTCAAATTCCTCAAAACCACCGCCCTGCCCGCCATGCGCGAACTGAGCGAAGAGTTGTCCGACAAATACAGCCTGAGCGTCGACATCCAAACCCACTTCGACCGCGAAGAGCCCGCTGTCGAATTCACCATCCACAAAGAGTCCCTGCGCGACTTCATGTACGGCATTAAAACCATCAAGCGCGAAGTGTCCGAACAGCTTATCAAAGACGGCCACCTCCCGCACATCCGCCACAACGTCACCTACGAGCCCTACACCTACTTCTTCGACGGCCGCAGCGGCTACGACGTGCAATACATGAACCGCCGCGAACTCATCGCCGACATCCTCAAGCAGTACGAGCGTTACCTCAACCTCCTGACCGATGTCGGACAAGAACTCATGTCGCACCAGCAAACCGAATTGGCGGAATAAGTTTTGTTTGAATAAGTTGCAACCAAGGTCGTCTGAAAACCCCAAATCCGGTTTTTCAGACGACCTTCCTCTCCAAACCACCTATTTCCTCTTCTTCAACAGCCTCAACGCATTGCCCACTACAAACAGCGAGCTGAGGCTCATGCCCAATGCGGCGATCCAGGGTTTGACGTAGCCTAGTACGGCAAGTGGGACGGCGATGATGTTGTATGCGCTTGCCCAGGCGAGGTTTTGGCGGATGATTTCGCGTGTGCGGCGGGCTTGGGCAATGGTGGCGGGCAGGATGTTCAAATCGTCGTTGAGCAAGACCAGATCGGCGCCGTCGCGTGCGACATCGGCGCCTGCTGCAACGGCGGCGGATACGTCGGCTTGGGCGAGGACAGGGGCATCGTTGATGCCGTCGCCGACCATCAAAACTTTTCTGCCCTGTTTCTGCAAGTCTTCAACATAGGCGAGTTTGTCTTCGGGCGTGGCTTCGGCGCGGTAGGTGTCCAAACCGAGCTCCTGCGCGACTTGTGCGACGGCATTGGTGCGGTCGCCGCTGAGCAGGTGGGTGCGGATGCCTTGTTGTTTGAGGATGTCGAGCATGGCGGCGGCGCTGTCTTTGATTTGGTCTTCGAGTAGGAAGATTGCTTGGAAGCCGCTTTGGTTGCCGAGGAACACCATGCTGCCTGCGTATTCGATGTTGGCGGCTTGGCCAGGCAACACGCCGGCTATTCCGGCGACGAAATCGGCGCGTCCCAATGCCCAAACTTGGGTTTCGTCTTTATAAGTCATTTGCGCGCTGACTCCTTGTCCGATGCGGTTGACGCGTTGGGAAACTGTGTATTCGGGCGCATGGGCGGGGTCGTCTGAAAGCGTGTGGTTCAAGATGGCGCGGGCGATGGGGTGTTCGGATTGATGTTCCAAGGCTTGTGCGGCGGCAAGCGCTTCTGCTGTTTTCAGACGACCTAAGGGGATGATTCGGCTGACGGACAGTTGTCCTTTGGTCAGCGTGCCGGTTTTGTCGAACACGACATCGTCGATTTGCGCGAGCGTTTCGAGGCTTTGTTTGCCGCTGATTAACACGCCGTCGTCGGCAAGCGCGCCTGTGGAGGCGGCAAGCGCGGTCGGCGTGGCAAGCGAAAGTGCGCACGGGCAGGTAATAACCAGCAGCGCTACGGTAATCCACAAGGCGGTTTGCGCGTCGGCATACCATGCCCAGCCGATGAAAACGGGGATGGCAAGCAGCAGCTCGCCAAACACGAAGCTGGAAGCGTATTTCTCGGCAAGCTCGGCGGCGCGCGGTTTTTGGGCGAGCGCGCGGTCGAGCAGTTTGACGATGTGCGACAGGCGCGTGTTGTTGCCGGTGCGGTCGGTTCGGATAACAAGCGGGCTGCCCGTATTGAGCGTGCCTGCGGTAACGTTTTCAGACGACCTTTTGACGACGGGCAGGCTCTCGCCCGTCAGCATGGCTTCGTCCACTTCGCTCTCGCCGGACAACACCGTGCCGTCCACAGGAATGACTTCGCCGGGTTTGACGACGATCACGTCGCCCGCCTGAAGCTGTACAACCGCCGCTTCTTCGATTTCCTCGCTGTCGGGATAAGACGGAAGGCGGTGGCAGAATGCAGGAACGAGTTTCACCAGCCGCTCCGCCGCATCCCCCGCCCTGCGCCTTGCGATTTGTTCCATAAACCGCCCGCCCAGCAGGAAAAACAGCAGCATGGCGATGGATTCGAAATACATCCCCTGCCCCGCATTGACGGCAAGGCTGTAAATACCCGCGACAAAGGTCATCACGACCGCAATCGCAATCGGCGTATCCATGCCGACGCGGCGGTTTTTCCAATCGCGCCACGCGCCGCGGTAAAACGGCAACGCACTGTAAAACACGACGGGCAGCACCATCAAAAAGCCGCCCCAGTGCAGGATTTCCAAAAACAGCGGCTCGATATCGCCGCCGTAAAGATAAGTCGGCACGGCAAACATCATCGTCTGCATCATGCCCAAACCCGCCACCGCCAGCCTGACGATAAACTGTTTGCGCTCTTTCTGCGCCTGCGCCTCGACTTTTTGCGCATCATAAGGCGCGGCGGTATAACCCGTTTTGCGGATTTTCAAAAGAATGTCCGACAGCGCGATTTTGCCCTCGTCCCACACCACGCGGCAGCGGTGCGTACTGTAATTCAAATCCACGCGCACCACGCCCGCCGTCCGCAAAAGCTGCTGCTCAATCAGCCATACGCACGCCGCGCAAGTAATGCCGCCCAGCATCAACACCGCCTCGCGTTCATCACCTTCCCCGACCTCGACAAAATCCGCCTGCACTTCGGGCAAATCGTACAATTTCAGTTGCGACAACACTTCCGGCGGCGGCAGTTCGGATTTTTCCGCGTCGGCGGTACGTTGTTTGTAATAATTGCCCAAACCTGCATCAATAATGCTCTGCGCCACCGCCTGACAACCCGCGCAGCAGGTTTCATGGTCTTCATTTTCGTAGCGGACGGTCAAATGGAGGTGTTCGGGGACTTCCAGACCGCAATGGAAACAGGTTCTTTCCGTTTGATTCATAATATGTGCCTGATGGTGTGCCGGCAGATGGTTTGCCGTTTCAAACTTGGATTTAAAATGTTTAGAAATGTAAACTTTATTAAAGTGTCGCTTTTTAGCAGATTTTTAAAAATATTTTACAAAACGTTTATTTTAAAACAATTTGCATATTTTTATTACTTTTATTTATATTTTTCAATAATATAACCGCTCATCAACAGACGAACGGTTACGTTCTGATACCGCATATCGTGCGAATTTACCGATTATTTTAATGTAAAAATGGAACTTTTTTGAAAAAACGCACTACATTTTTGTTGACCGACTCAATTTGAAGCTGCATACTATGCGCATATTCCGTACAAACAGTGCGGTAAAAAACACAAAACATTACGCTTTTACACAAAAATTTCCATTAACTACTTACTCGGGAAAACATCATGATTGACCGCCTGCTACCTATTTTTGCCGTTATCGGCATCCTGTCCAGCGTCGCCTACCTGAGCTTGGCGGCATGGATGATTTACGAAAACGTTATGAAAAAACGCCGCCTCCTTCCTTTCTAAGCGGTAAACCCTTTAAACGGCCGTTTGGAAATAAAGATAAACCCTCCCTGATTTATCTTTGTTTTCCAAACGGCCTTTATTTTTCAGACGACCTTTTGAAACACACGGCGGCAAATACACCGGATTGAAATCGAAATCCGCCCCGCCTCCCTTCCCATTGAGAAACAACAGCAGTCAAAACATCCTGTTTTTATTCGGCTTCGCAGTTTTCAGACGACCCCTTGCCGCCGTTTTCCAACGCCCGTTCAATCATCGCCTCGCGCAAAGCGTCCAAGCCCAGACTTTTCGTCACCGAAATATTCACACCGACGGCGCGTCCCGAATTGTCCCGCAACACGCCCGCATCGCGCACGCCTTCCGGCAGCAGGTCGATTTTGTTGTACACGACAAGCTGCGGCACTTCATGCGCGCCGATTTCCTCCAAAACCACATTCACATCGTCCATCTGCCGCTCGAAATCGGGATTGGACGCATCAACGACGTGCAGCAACACATCCGCCAAAGCCGTTTCCTCCAGCGTCGCCGAAAACGCCGACACCAGCTTGTGCGGCAAATCGCGGACGAAACCGACCGTATCCGTCAGAATCACGCCCGCCTCGTGCGACAGGAACAAACGCCGCGCCATCGTATCCAGCGTGGCAAAAAGCTGGTCTTTCGCCAACACGTCCGCCTTGGTCAGACGGTTGAACAGGCTGGATTTGCCCGCGTTGGTATAGCCGACGATGGCAAAGGTTTTCAGACGACCCTCCATCCGCGATTTGCGGCGCGTGGCACGTTGTTTTTTCACTTGCGCCAACTGTTTTTTCAACGCCGTGATTTTCTGCCCGATCAAGCGGCGGTCGGTTTCCAACTGCGTCTCGCCCGGCCCTTTCAGACCGATACCGCCCTTCTGGCTCTGCAAATGCCCGTAGCCGCGCACCAGCCGCCCGCTCAAATGGTTCAACTGCGCCAGCTCCACCTGCAATTTACCTTCCTGCGATTGGGCGCGTTTGGCAAAAATCGCCAAAATCAGACCCACGCGGTCGAGGACGCGGCATTGCAGGATTTTCTCCAAATTGCGCTCCTGCGTCGGCGTCAATTCATGGTTGAACACCGCCAAGCCGATGTCGTGCAGCTTCACCGCCGCCGCCAGCTCTTCCGCCTTACCCGTGCCGACGAAATAAGCCGTATGCGCCTTGTCGCGCTTGGCGGTTTCCCGCAACACCAGCTCGCCGCCTGCCGCCGCGACCAATTCCGCCGCCTCGTCCAAGGTCGTCTGAAAAGTCCGCTCGCGCACTTCGTTCGCGCCCGAATAATCCGCGCTCAACATCACCCCGACCAGCATCACGCGTTCGGGTTGCTCCAAAGATTTGTCGACGGGGAAAATGTTGCGTTTGGACAAGGAAAATCCTTTCGTTTTCAGAGGGCTCAAAACCCGTTTTCCATCATAATTTCGCCCGGGATGCGGTTGCGGTGCATGGCGAAGCCCAAGTCCATCAGGGCTTGGAATGTGTCTTTGACCATGGCGGGATTGCCGCAGACCATAAAGCGCGTATCCGCTTTGGTGAACTTGAATCCCGCGTATGTTTCGAGGCTGCCGTCTTTCAGCAGTTCGGGAATGCGCTTGCCGCTCAACGCGCCTTCGGTTTCCTCGCGCGTGGTAATGGGGACGAAGCGGAATTTGTGGAAATATTCGCCAATCAGCGGATGGTCTTTCAACGCTTCAACACGTCGTCTGAAAATCAGTTCATCGGCGAAAGAAACCGAGTGCGCCAAAATCAAGCGGTCGAAACGCTGCCAGATTTCGGGTTGCTCGATGATGGAGAGGAAAGGCGCGATGCCCGAACCGGTGCAGAGCATGACCAAGTCCTTGCCGTCGGGGAAGCGTTCGGGCAGGAGGAAGCCCGTAGCGGTTTTATCGAGCAGGATGGTGTCGCCCTCTTTCATGGCGGCAAACCGCGCGGACATGGGGCCTCCTTCGATCAAGACGGCAAAATATTCGAGCGTGTCGGCGTATTCGGCGGACACGACGGAATACGCGCGCCAGATAAAGCCTTCGCCGTCGCGAAACCCGAGCCGCGAAAACTGTCCTGCCGAGAAGCGGTAGGATTCAGGGCGGCTGATGGCAAAAGTCATCAGTTTGGGCGTATGGTGTTTAATCCACAAGACTTTTTCTTCGGTAAACTTGGCTTCGGGCGAGGCTGCCATAATGGGATTCCTTGTGTGTGCGGGATGGAAAATGGAAGGTATAGTAGATTAACTTTAAACCAGTACGGCGTTACCTCGCCTTAGCTCAAAGAGAACGATTCTCTAAGGTGCTGAGGCACCAAGTGAATCGGTTCCGTACTATATGTACTGTCTGCGGCTTCGTCGGTCTTGTCCTGATTTAAATTTAATCCACTATATTATACCCGTTCGCTTGACGAAAGGTCGTCTGAAAACCTGATTGTCCGGTTTTCAGACGACCTTGAAGCGGAACTGAAACTCAAATTTTACGGCTGACGGCGCAGGCGCATGGTCTTGCCGTTTTGCTCCAAAATCAAATCATTGCCGTCGAAACGATAGTTCCACACGCTTTTCATGTTCAAGAAAGCCTCTTCCAGCTTCATGTCTTCACACAGCATCATCGTCGTGGCAATCGGACCAAAATCAATTTTGCCCGCTCCGGCTTCCTGCGCTTGAAGCGTCAAATGATTGCAACCCATCTTGCCATGCGCCTTGGGCATTTTGCTCAAATCCAAAAAAGCCGTTCTGCCCGCCAAATCTTTTTCGGTGAATTTGTCGAAAGAAACCACAAACCATTTCGCTGCCAAAGCCGGCGTTGACGCTTGACGCGGTTCGGATGGTTTTTCAGACGACGTGACAGGTTGGGACGGCTGCGGTTTTTCAGCAGGCGAAGTACAGGCGGTCAGAATGATTGCAGTCATAAGGGTGGGGATCAGGGTTTTCATGATTTTGCCTTTCTAACGTGAGGTCAGCTAAAAGGTCGTCTGAAACCGCTTCAGCAAAACCCGCTACGCACTTTTCAGACGACCTCTTGATCTTTATAGTCAATTAAAATCAAAATAGGACACTAG
>NZ_KV814847.1:0-33392 GCF_001814135.1 Neisseria sp. HMSC067H09
TTCTTAAATCTGTTCCAACCACCGGTGCCCTGGTATTGCACTTGAAATCCGAATCCAAGATCGTCTGAACGACGAACCGCCCCTTGTGGTTGGATGGGTTGTCCAACTTTGGGGGCGGTTCAGGTTTCAGACGACCTTTTGCCTTTTGGCTGTGGTTACATATAGTGGATTAACAAAAATCAGGACAAGGCGACGAAGCCGCAGACAGTACAGATAGTACGGAACCGATTCACTTGGTGCTTCAGCACCTTAGAGAATCGTTCTCTTTGAGCTAAAGCGAGGCAACGCCGTACTGGTTTAAAGTTAATCCACTATATTTTTTCTACCGTATCGCTTTGTTTGGACACCAAAAGCTGGTCGATTTTCAGATTTTCGGTGTCGATGATTTCAAATTTATAGCCCGCGTAAACCAAAAAATCGGTGCGTTTCGGGATTTTGCGCAGGGAATACATCATAAAGCCGGCGATAGTTTCGTAGTTTTCCGAGTTGGGAAATTCCTCGATGTCCAGCGCACGCATGACGTCGGCGAGCGGGGTCGCGCCGTCCACCAGCCAAGTATCTTCGGTACGGCGGATGATTTGCGGCTCTTCTTCGGTATTGACCAGCTCGCCCATGACGATGCTCATCACGTCTTTCAGCGTTACCACGCCGACCACCAGCGCGTATTCGTTCACCACCACGGCAAAGTCTTCGCCGGAAGTTTTGAAGGTTTCCAAGACATCGTAAAGCGACAGTGTGTCGGGGATGAACAAGGCTTTGCGCAACACGCGCTTGTCGGTCAGGCGGACGTCTTTTTCTTTTAAAAACAAGGTCAATAGCGTGTGCGATTCGATGTAGCCGATGACGCGTTCCAAATCGCCGTCACACACTAAGAATTTGTTGTGCGGTTTTTCCGACATGATTTCCAACACGGTATCGCTGTCGTCGTTTTTATCGAAATAGGCGATGTATTCGCGCGTACTCATGGTGGAAGTCACCGTGCGCGCCTGCATGTCGAAAATATTTTCAATCAGGTAGTGTTCCTGCTCTTTCAACACGCCCGCCTGCGCGCCCGCATCGACGACGGCGTAAATGTCTTCCGAAGTCAGCTGCTCTTGGCGGACGGTGGAAATTTTGAAAAGTTTGAATATCGCGTTCGCCAGCCCGTCAAATGTCCAAACGAAAGGCTTTAGGATAAAAATCAAAAACATCATCGGCCGCACGATGCGCACCGCCACCGCTTCGGGATGGGTCATCGCTATGCGCTTGGGCATCAGGTCGGCAATCAGGATGAAGCTGCCCGTGACCAGCGCGAACGTCAGCAGCGACGCGGCCGTACTGCCCCAACTGCCCGCGTTTGCCAACAAACCGCCGAAATAAGGGCGCACCGCCGCTTCGCCGACGATACCGGCGAGAATGGCGACGGCGTTCAAACCGATTTGGACGACGGTGATGAAACTGCCCGGCTGCTGCTGCATATTGAGCACATCCAGCGCGCGCGTGTCGCCGCCGTCTTTTGCCATGACTTGCAATTTGATTTTGCGCGCCGAGGCGAGCGCGAGTTCGGAGCAGGAAACGAATGCGCTGATGACGATCAGCAGGACCAATAGTAATAAGGCTTCGAGAATATTCATGAAAAACAGTGTGTGTGGCAAACAGAAGACATTTTAGCATTAAAGGTCGTCTGAAAAATTCAGACGACCCTTTTAGATTAGGCGGCAGATTGTCTTTTGCCTCCAAACCTATGGCTTAACCTTTGGCGGTAAAGCGTTTGTTGACGCGCAGGCGTTCGCCGCGACCGGCTTTTTTGATTTCCAGCCAGTCGGTGTAGATGGCGTGGATGAGGTGGTTTATGGTTTCAAAGCCGTATTGCTGCGGGTCGGTGCCTTGTGCGGCGAGTTGCTTCGATACGTCGCTCAAACGCGCCCAGCCTTGTTCGTCGGCGTGGGTATCGACTGCCTGCTGTACGGCAGGGATAACGCGGGTAACGGGCAGTTTGCTGCTTTTGGCGGCGGGTTCGGGTTTGACGGGTGTCGGTTGCGCGGTGTCTGCCGCAGGGCTTGGTGCGGTATTTTCGTTTTTGGTTGGGTTGGTTTTTTTGCTGCGCGTTTTGCGTTTTTGCGCGGCGTTGGGGTCGTCTGAAACGGTTTCTTCTGCATGATGGGTTGCCACCGGGTTTTCAGACGACCTCTCTGCCGGCTTGTCGGCGGATTTGCGGCGGCGGACTTGGAGTTGGTTGTTGTCGGTGCGGTGTTCGAAGATGTCGAAGGATTTGATGAGGTCGGAGAGTTTGCCGTAGCCGTACAGCCTTGAGTCGAAATCGGGATTGATTTTGCTGATGTAGCTGCCGATGGGGCCGAGGTTTGCCCAGCCGAGGTCGTCGGCGTTTTCGCGCACGGCGCGTTTGAGCAGGGATAGCGCGTCAGGGGCGGCGGCTGGGGTGTTTTTGCCGCTGTTTTTCTCTTTTTCTTGGCGTTGTTTTTCGGGACGGAAGATTTCGGTGTAGATGAATTTGTCGCAGGCTTTGCGGAAGGCTTCGGGCGTTTTCTTTTCGCCGAAACCGTACACGGTCAGCCCGCTTTCGCGCAGGCGGCTTGCCAGGCGGGTGAAGTCGGAATCGCTGGATACGATGCAGAAGCCGTCGAAGTTGCCGCTGTATAGCAAATCCATCGCGTCGATAACCAACGCCATATCGGTGGCGTTTTTGCCTTTGGTGTAGGCGAATTGTTGGACGGGGATGATGGCATGGGGCAGGAGGGCGGCTTTCCATTTGGAAAGGCCGTGGCTCCAGTCGCCGTAGATGCGTTTGACGCTGGCGATGCCGTATTTGGCAACTTCTTCGAGCAGGCGGTCGATGATGTCGGCGGGGGCGTTGTCGGCGTCGATGAGGACGGCGAGTTTTTTGTTGGCCAATGTGGTCATGGGGACTCCGTGGTATTCATGTCAGTCGAGGTCGTCTGAAAACCGGTTTTCAGACGACCTCGATCTTTTAAAGCATATCTTGTATGGCGGCGCGTTCTTCTTCCAGCTCCGCCAGTGTCGCGGCGATGCGTTGGCGGCTGAACTCATCCGACAAGTCCAAGCCTTGGACGATGCGGTAGCTGCCTGCGTCGCAAATAACGGGGAAACCGAAAATCAAACCTTCGGGGATGCCGTAAGAGCCGTCGGAAGGGACGCCCATCGTTATCCATTTGCCGCTGCTGCCGAGCAGCCAGTCGCGCAGGTGGTAGATGGCGGCATTCGCGGCGGAGGCGGCGGACGACGAACCGCGCGCGGCGATGATGGCGGCACCGCGTCCGGCGATTTTCGGCATGAAGACTTCGGTGTTCCAATCGGGTTCGGTAATCATGTCTTTGACGGACTCGCCGTTGCTGGTGGCGTAGCGGTAGTCGGCGTACATGGTCGGGCTGTGGTTGCCCCAGACGCACATTTGCTCGATGGAAGGAATCGGGCGGTTGATTTTCTCGGCGACTTGGCTGACGGCGCGGTGGTGGTCGAGACGCATCAGGGCGGTGAAGTTTTCCGGCGGGATGTCGGGCGCGGATTTCATGGCGATGTAGGCGTTGGTGTTGGCGGGGTTGCCGACGACGAGGACTTTGACGTCGCGATGGGCAACTTTGTTCAACGCCGCGCCTTGTACTTTGAAAATTTCGGCGTTGGCGTGCAGCAGGTCGGCGCGTTCCATGCCTTGCGTACGCGGTCGCGCACCGATCAAGAGGGCGATGTCGGCATCTTTGAAGGCGACTTCGGGGTCGTCTGTGGCGAAAATGTCGGCAAGGAGCGGGAAAGCGCAATCCTGCATTTCCATAATCACGCCGCGCAATGCCTGTTGCGCCTGTGGCAGGTCGAGCAATTGCAGGATAACGGGTTGGTCGCGTCCGAGCATAATGCCGCCGGCGATACGGAACAGGGTCGCATAGGCAATTTGCCCTGCTGCGCCGGTAACGGCGATGCGGACGGGAGGCTTGAGTGTCATGTTTTTCCTTTTGAAGTCGTTGTTTTACTTGGTTTGAGGATTATAACAGCATTGAGTATTAGAGAATGAAAAGGTCGTCTGAAACTGGGAATAGATTTTCAGACGACCTTTTCGATTTTGGCAAATACTGAAATATTGCTTACGGCAGGAGTTTGCCCGGATTCATTATGTTGTGCGGATCAAGCTGGGCTTTGATGGCGCGCATCAGGGCGATTTCGGACGGGGTGCGGACGCTGGGGAGCCAGTGTTTTTTGATGGTGCCGATGCCGTGTTCCGCCGCGATGGTACCGTGGCAGGCGAGGATGTGTTCATAGACGATGCTGTTGACGGCATCTTCGTAGCGGTAGGCTTCGTTGCTCAAGACGTCGGACAGGAAGGTGTTGTAATGCAGGCTGCCGTCGCCCAAATGTCCGAAGCAGACAATTTGTATACCCGGAAAACGGGTTTTCAAGGCGGGGGCGCATTGACGGACAAAGGCGGCGACTTGGGCAATCGGGACAGCGATGTCGTGTTTGATGCTGGTGCCGAGCTTGCGCTGGGAGGCGGAAATGTTTTCACGCAGCGTCCACAGATCGAGGCGCTCTTGTTCGGATTGCGTGATGATGCTGTTTTCTTGGCCGTTTTGATAGAGAAACTCGGCAAGTTTTTCGTCGAGCGCGGCATCGGGAACGGAGTCGGTCAGTTCGAGCAGGACGTGCCAGTTTGCATCGGTCGGCTGTTTGAGATAACTGAACTTGGAAGACAATGCCAAAGCGTAGCGGCTGATCAGCTCGAAACTGGTGAGACGTTCGGCAAAATGCCCTTGTACGGCTGTTAAAAGCTGTACGGCAGATTCGATGTCGTCCAAACCTACCCATGCGGTCGCTATGGTTTGCGGACGGGCGAAGAGTTTGAGCGTAGCGGCGGTGATAATGCCGAGTGTGCCTTCGCTGCCGATAAAGAGGTGGCGCAGGTCGTAACCGGTAGTATTTTTGTGCAGCGGTTGGAGATGGGAAACAAGTTCGCCATTGGGCAGGACGACTTCCAAGCCCAATACCAAGTCGCGCATACTGCCATAGCGTAAAACGTTTAATCCGCCGGCGTTGCAGGCGATGTTGCCGCCGATTTCGCACGAGCCTTCGCTGGCAAGGCTGAGGGGAAACAGTCTGCCCGCTTCGGATGCCGCTTTTTGGACGTTTTGCAGGATTACGCCTGCTTCGACGGTGATGCTGTTGTCGGCAAGGTTGATTTCGCGGATACGGTTGATTTTGGAAAGGTTGAGCAGTACGCCGCCGGAAGCTACCGCTGCGCCGCACAAACCGGTATTGCCGCCCTGTGGGGTAACGGGGATACAGTGTTCAAAACAAAACCGCATGATTTCTTGTACATTTTCTATGGAATGCGGTTGCAAGATGATGTCCGGTTCGGAAACAAAGCGGCGGCGCTGATCGTTTAACAAGGCCGGAGTGGCTTCGAGGATTTCGGCGGGGGAAAGGAATTCAAGAAAACGGTCGTACAGATTGGGCATAACGGGCAGCAGGATGGTTTGTGTGTGTACGGAAGATTATATAGCGTATAAGGGAAGCGAAAAACGGTAAAGGTCGTCTGAAAAACAAAAAAGCAGGATACAATCCGTATCCTGCTTTTTTAACTGTAAAAATATTATTTTGCAGCAGAAGCGGCTTCAGTAGCAGCAGAGGCAGCTTCGGTAGCGGCAGAAGCGGCTTCAGTAGCAGCAGAAGCGGCTTCGGTAGCAGCGGCTTCGGTAGCAGAAGCAGCAGCTTCAGTAGCAGCAGAGGCAGCTTCAGTAGCAGCAGAGGCAGCTTCGGTAGCAGCAGATGCAGCTTCAGAAGCGGCAGAAGCAGCAGTGTCAGCAGCTTTGTCGCCACAAGCAGCCAGAGCCAAAGAGAACAAAGCAGCAGCGATCAGAGATTTTTTCATTTTGAGACCTTCTTTAAATCGATTTAAATAAAAACGGAACGATTGAAAACGGCATAAAGCCGTTCCCTTAGAGTAAAAATTCATTGCTGAATTTCCTGCATTATGCCCCACAGGATGGCTCGGCGCAACGATACAGACGAATTAGTAATCTTTTAGTAACTTCTAATCAATCCGGAATGGACGAAAGTTGTGGAAGAAACTAATCCACATAGATTGTTACATAGGGTACATTTGAAATAAACTGTATAGTAAAATTTATTGATTTCATGTATTTATAATTAAATAATGCACAATCTGCCTCTATTTCTGATTTGTTTGAATAACCTGCATAAAACCATTATGCATAGAAATACAAGTTGTAAAAAAGTTACACAATTATAAAAATTATCAAAATTTACACTTCCGTCTGTCGTAGGTTAAATATTATTTATCTGAATTAACGGTTGTTAATTTGTGAATATTAGGATAAATCTCCGTACATGACGGCGGTGTGTTAAAATGTTTTGGATTTGTTGGCAGAGGGTTGTCAATAAAGCCTGTTTTGATAAACGGTCATGATAAAGGATAAAGAATGGCTATTAAAAAAAATTCCGTGGTTTCGCTTCACTATGAAATGTACGATGCGGATAACCAACTGCTGGACAAAACCGAAGAACCCATCGCCTATCTGCACGGCGGATATGACGGCATTTTCCCTTTGGTGGAAGAAGCTTTGCACGAGAAAAACGTCGGTGATACCGTTGAAGTCGCGCTGTCTCCCGATGATGCGTTCGGCGAACAAGATCCCGGCCTAGTGCGTATCGAAGATGTCAGCGTATTCCCAGTTGAAGTGGAAGTCGGCATGATGTTCGAAGCCGATGATCCTGAAACCGGCGATGTCTTGGTTTATCGCGTAACCGATGTAGCAGACGGCAAAGCCGTAGTAGACGGCAACCATCCGCTTGCCGGCATGAAAATCTTGTTCAAAGCGACAGTTGACAGCGTGCGCGATGCGACTGAAGAAGAAATCGTACACGGCCACGTTCACGGTCCGCACGGTCATCATCACTAATTAATCTAATTTGAAACAATAAAAGGTCGTCTGAAAACAGGATTGGGTTTCTGTTTTCAGACGACCTTTTTATATCCTGCAAACCCATACCCAAATATAGATGAAACATTCCGACAACCATCAAAATTGAGCTGCCCCCCTATCGCCCAAAAATTTTGGGATAAGTCAAACTAAGCAGGGAAATTCTGGTCTGAACGGTTGTTTTCTCTGAATTATGGGAAACATTCAATCTTATTTATATTAAGATTCGGTTTATTGTAAACAGGCGAATTGTGTCATGAGCGAACATTTGGAAGAGCAGGCTGCAGGCTTGGGTATTGATTTGGGTTTCCACGACATCGGTGGAATTTATCATGCGACCAAGCCCGAGGTTTTGGAAGGGATTGTTGAGGCTTTGCAGCAGGACGGTTTTTCAGACGACCTTTATGCGGATACTTTGGTCGCGCATGAAAATGGTCGGGAATCTTTACAACTGCCTGCTGAGTTTCATAGCGCAGCTGAAGTTTGCTTGGAAGACGAAGCGGGCGGACGGCAGGTTTTGCCGTTGAACCATGGCGAAGACAGCGCGCTTTGGGTAGCGCTGCCGGCTTTGGCTTGCGGCTATTACACTTTGTCTGCGGAAGCGGAAGGCGGCGTCCGCAAGGTGCGGCTGGTGGTTGCGCCGCAGTCGGTTTATCAGCCGAAAACGCTGGAACACGGTTTGCGCATGAACGGGCTGACAACGCATCTGTACAGCCTGCGTTCGCAACGGAACTGGGGCATCGGGGATTTCACCGATTTGCTCGATTTGATGGCGTTTGCAGCGGATAAGCAACTGGATTTCGTCGGCATCAATCCGTTGCACGCGCTTTTCAGTGCCAAGCCTGCTTTTGCCAGCCCGTACAGCCCGTCTTCGCGCGAATGGCTCAATCCGATTTATCTGGATGTGGAGAAGGTCGGCGCGTTCTCCTATAACGAAAAGCTGAAAAACTGGCTCAAGCAGCCGAATATCTGCCAGCGTATTGCGGCGTTGCGGATTACGGAAACCGTCGCTTATACGGCGGTTTGGGCGTTCAAGCGCGATGCTTTGCAGAGGGCGTTTGACGCGTTTGAAAACGACGGATGCGAAGCCGCCCAACAAGAGCGGGCGGCATTTGACGCCTTTGTCGAAGAACGCGGCTGGGCTTTGGAAGGCTTCGGTTTGTTTGAGGCGTTGGATCAGTATTATAACCGCTCCGGTGAAGTGGGTTGGCTGTCTTGGCCGTCGGAATTTCATGATCCGCATGGCGAGGCGGTTCAAAGATTTGCACAAGGCCACCGCCGCGAAATCCGTTTTTATATGTGGCTGCAATGGCTTTGCGCGGAGCAGTTGCGCGAAGTGAACGAGGCGGCTGCGGCGCGCGGCGTGAAGCTCGGAATTTACGGCGATTTGGCGGTCGGCGTGGCACGCGGCAGCGCGGATACTTGGCTCAACCGCGCCGATTATTGTATGGATATGGCGGTCGGCGCGCCGCCCGATCCGTTCAGCCCGACGGGGCAAAACTGGGATTTGCCGCCGCTCAATCCGATGATGTTGAAGCACACGGGTTATGAGAAGTTCGTCCGACTGTTGCGTGAAAATATGCGGCTTTACGGCATCTTGCGCATCGATCATGTGATGGCTTTGTGCCGTCTGTGGTGGGTTGCGGGCAAGACGGCGGACTTTGGCGCATATGTGCATTACGACGCAGATGTGATGTTTGCCATCCTGGCTTTGGAAAGCCGGCGGAATCGATGCGTGGTCATTGGCGAGGATTTGGGGACAGTACCAGACCAAGCGCGTTATTTGCTGAACCGTTATCAGGTGTTTTCTTATAAGGTCGTGTATTTCAGCAAAGGCTGGCACGGCTTTGAATTGCCCGAAGAATATCCCGAACAGGCGATTACGGTGGTCAGTACGCACGATGTCGCGCCCTTGGCGGGCTATTGGACGGGCAAGGATTTGGATTTGATGTTCCGCTTGGGTACGATTCCCGATGCGGAAACTTTTCAGACGACCTTGGAAGCGCGCGAACACGATAAGGCGGATTTGTTCGATAAGTTGAAACACGCAGGCTGCCTGCCTGCCGACGCCGAGATGTCGTCTGAAATCGACGAAACACTGTTAACCGCCTTGCACCGGTATGCCGCCATGAGCCGCAGCAAACTGTATGCGGTGCAGCTGGAAAACCTGCTGGGCATGAGCGACAACCTGAATGTGCCGGGCGTTTCCGAGGGTTATCCCAACTGGGCGCGCAAAATGCCCGTCGCGCTTGAAGATTTTCCCCACAACCGCCTGATGGGCGGCCAACTTGCCATGATTGGAGAGGTACGCATGAAGAAAAACAGCCGGATGAAGCCTTATCACGAGCTTGACCAAGTCGAACGCGACACGGTTGAAAGCCTGTTTCTTGCCACCCACAGCGATTTGTTCGCCTATTTGGGACGACACCGCCTTGCCGAAGGCGATGAGGTCGTGCGAACTCTGATTCCGAACGCTTGGGGCGTGGATATTGTCGACCGTGAAACCGGCGAACTGATTACGTCGTCTGAAAAAGTCGATGAACGCGGATTCTTTGTCGCCGTGTTGCCCGAAGGCGCGCCCGATTATGCGTTGAACGTCCGTTATGCCGAAGATGCCGAGCCTGTGCGTGAAGAAGACCCTTACCGCTTCGGCTCTGCCTTAAAAGATATGGATTCTTGGTTGCTGGCGGAAGGCAAACACCTGCGTCCTTATGAAACTTTGGGCGCGCATTTTGCCGAAGTGGACGGCGTGAAAGGTGTGAGCTTTGCAGTATGGGCGCCGAACGCGCAGCGCGTATCCGTCATCGGCGAATTCAACCACTGGGACGGCCGCCGCCACGTCATGCGTTTCCACCGCGACAACGGCATTTGGGACATCTTCATCCCCGCCGTCAAACTCAACGCCCTCTACAAATTTGAAATCCGCGATGCCAACGGCAATGTTCGGCAAAAAACCGACCCGTATGCCTTCGGCGCAGAGTTGCGTCCGAATACGGCGTCTGTCGTGCGCGGTTTGCCGGAAAAAGTGGATACACCCGACTTCCGCGCCCGCGCCAACGCCATTGACGCACCCATCAGTATTTATGAAGTGCATTTGGGTTCGTGGAAACGCAATCCCGAAAACAACTTCTGGCTGACTTACGAACAGCTCGCCAAAGAATTGGTCGCATACGTCAAAGACATGGGCTTCACCCATATCGAATTCCTGCCCGTTTCCGAATACCCGTTTGACGGCTCGTGGGGCTATCAGGCGACCGGATTGTATGCGCCGACCAGCCGTTTCGGTTCGCCCGACGAGTTGCGCGCCCTGATTAAAGCCGCCCACGACGAAGGCATCGGCGTCATCCTCGACTGGGTGGTCGGACACTTCCCGACCGACGACCACGGGCTTGCCAAGTTCGACGGCACCGCGCTGTACGAACACGCCGATCCGCGCGAAGGCTACCACCAAGACTGGAACACCCTGATTTACAACTTCGGCAGGAACGAAGTCAAAAACTTCCTGCAAGGCAATGCCTTGTATTGGATAGAGCGTTTCGGTTTCGACGGCATCCGCGTGGACGCCGTCGCCTCCATGATTTACCGCAACTACTCGCGCAAAGACGGCGAATGGATACCCAACCAATACGGCGGCCATGAAAACCTTGAAGCCATCGCCTTCCTGCGCGATACCAACACCATGCTGAAAGAGGTTGTCCCCTCTGCCACCGAAATCGCCGAAGAATCGACCTCGTTCGCCAACGTAACCCGCCAAGAAGGCTTGAACTTCAGTTACAAATGGAACATGGGCTGGATGAACGACACCTTGCGCTACATGATGGAAGACCCCATCAACCGCAAATACCACCACAACAAAATGACCTTCGGCATGATGTACCAATACAGCGAAAACTTCGTCCTGCCGCTCTCGCACGACGAAGTCGTACACGGCAAACGCTCGCTACTCGGACGGATGCCCGGCGACTGCTGGCAGCAATTCGCCAACCTGCGCGCCTACTACGGCTTCATGTACGGCTTCCCCGGCAAAAAACTCCTGTTTATGGGTAACGAGTTCGCGCAAGGCAGAGAGTGGAATTACAACGAAGGGCTGGATTGGTTCCTGCTCGACCAAGAAGGCGGCTGGCACAAAGGCGTACAAAACTTCGTGCGCGATTTGAACCGCGTCTATAAAGACACCGCGCCGCTTTACCAGCTCGACCAATGGCCGGAAGGCTTCGAATGGCTGGTCGCCGACGACGGCAACAATTCCGTCTTCGTCTTCGAACGCCGCGACCGCGAAGGCACCCGCGTCATCGTCATCAGCAACTTCACGCCCGTCGTCCACGACAGCTACCGCTTCGGCGTGAACGAAGCCGGCGAATACCGTGAAATCCTCAATTCAGACGACCCCGGTTACAACGGCAGCGGCGTATCCGCCGGACAAACCCTGCAAACTGAAGAAATCTGGTCGCACGGCAGACCCAACTCGCTCGCCGTCAAAGTACCGCCGCTGGCAACGGTTTACCTCTACAAAGCCGCCCAGCCAAGCGCAACGGAGGCAGCCGAGCAGGCAGAAGGCGAAGCGTAAGCTTGAACTGAACTTGTTTTTTTGAACACAGAAAGACAGGTTCAAACTAACTGCTTTGTCTGTTTCAGACGACCTTTTGAGATGAAGGGGTCGTCTGAAATTTTTCGGGATAGCGGATAAAGTTTGATATGCCTGATGACATTAGTTTTGACTGGTAAGAGACATTGTGTAAAGACAAACGGATATAACAAAAGGTCGTCTGAAAACCTGTAATTCAAGTTTTCAGACGACCTATTGCTTATCCGTATCGAATTATTTGCCGGCTTTCACGCCCTGCCATTGGCGGACCATGAATTTCAAAATAGTGGGCTGTATAGGAACCATGATGAAGCTGTTTTTCAAATCTTCTTCGCTCGGGAAAATGGTGCGGTCATCCCTGAACTCGGCTTCCATCAATTCGCGTGCGGGTTTACTGGAAGGGGCGTAGGTGACGAAATTACCGTTTTTCGCGGCGACTTCGGGGTCGAGGAAGTCGTTGATGTATTTGTGGGCGTTGGCGACGTTTTTCGCATCTTTCGGGATAACGAAGGAGTCCACCCAAATCCCCACGCCTTCTTTGGGCATCATGACGCGGATTTTTTCTTTGCCGCCCGCTTCTTCGGCGCGCCGTCTGGCGATGTTCAAGTCGCCGCCGAAGCCGATGGTGACGCAGGTATCGCCGCGCGCCAAGTCGTCGATGAAGCCGGACGAGGTAAAGCGTTTGATATTGGGACGGTTTTTCTTGAGCAGCTCGGTTGCCGCCTTGATGTCTTCGGTATCGTTGCTGTTGGGGTTTTTACCCATGTAGTTCAACACCATAGGATAAATTTCCGCCGCACTGTCCAAGTAGCTGATGCCGCATTGTTTGAGCTTGGATGTGTATTCGGGGTTGAACACCAAATCCCATTGGTTGTCCGGCAGTTTGTCCGTGCCCAAGGCTTTTTTCACACGCTCGGTATTGATGGCGAAGGTGTTGGTTCCCCAATAAAACGGAACGGCGTATTCGTGGCTCGGATCGACGCCTTCCATCAGTTTCATCAGTTCGGGATTGAGGTTTTTATAGTTGGGAATCAGGGACTTGTCGATTTTTTGATAAGCCCCCGCCTTAATCTGCCTGCCGACAAAGGTATTGGACGGACCGACGATGTCGTAGCCCGATTTTCCGGTCAATACTTTACTTTCCAGCGTCTCATCGCTGTCGTACACGTCGTAAGTTACCTTGATACCGTTTTTCTTTTCAAAATCGGCAACGGTTTCGGGATCGACGTATTCCGACCAGTTGTAAATCCTCAATACATTTTGGTTTCCCGCCTGACCCGCTTTGTCGGAGGTATTTTTATCCGAACCTCCGCAGGCGGCGAGCATGACGGCGGTCAGGGCGATGAGTGGCAGATGTTTGGTCATTATCATTCCTTGCATATCGGGTGGAAGGGAAAGTAAGGGATTATAAATCAGGCACGCACTATCTGATAGCAATTTCCATTGGGGCGATAGTCGGAAGGTCGTCTGAAAGTCCCTGATTCAATAGCTAGAAACAAGGTTTTGCGGTAATATAGCAGCCATTTTCTTTTCACAATTACATACGGCCGGGAAGGTCGTCTGAAACCTTTTTAGTAGAGACATCGAAACATCATGAAAACCTCCGAACTACGCCAAAAATTCCTAAAATTCTTCGAATCCAAAGGCCACACCATCGTCCGCTCTTCCAGCCTCGTGCCGCACGACGACCCGACGCTGCTGTTTACCAACGCCGGTATGAACCAGTTTAAAGACGTGTTCCTCGGCTTTGATAAACGCGCCTACAACCGCGCCACCACCGCGCAAAAATGCGTACGCGCCGGCGGCAAACACAACGACTTGGAAAACGTCGGCTACACCGCCCGTCACCACACTTTCTTCGAAATGATGGGCAACTTCTCCTTCGGCGACTACTTCAAACGCGACGCCATCCACTTCGCTTGGGAATTCCTCACCTCCCCCGAATGGCTGAACATCCCCAAAGAAAAACTCTTGGCAACCGTGTATGCCGAAGACGACGAAGCCTACAACATTTGGCTGAACGAAATCGGTATGCCTGCCAAGCGCATTGTTCGCATCGGCGACAACAAAGGCGCGAAATACGCGTCCGACAACTTCTGGCAGATGGGCGACACCGGCCCCTGCGGCCCATGCTCCGAAATTTTCTACGACCACGGCGAAGAAATTTGGGGCGGCATTCCCGGCAGCCCTGAAGAAGACGGCGACCGCTGGATTGAAATTTGGAACTGCGTATTCATGCAGTTCAACCGCGACGAGCAAGGCAATATGAACCCACTGCCGAAACCGTCCGTCGATACCGGCATGGGTTTGGAGCGCATGGCGGCCGTGATGCAGCACGTCCACAGCAACTATGAAATCGACCTGTTCCAAGACCTGCTCAAAGCCGTTGCCCGCGAAACCGGCGCGCCGTTCAGCATGGACGAACCCAGCCTGAAAGTCGTTGCCGACCACATCCGCTCTTGCTCCTTCCTGATTGCCGACGGCGTGATGCCGTCCAACGAAGGCCGCGGCTATGTACTGCGCCGCATCATCCGCCGCGCCGTGCGCCACGGTTACAAACTCGGTCAGAAACAGGCGTTTTTCTACAAACTCGTGCCCGATTTGGTGAAAGCGATGGGCGGTGCATATCCCGAGTTGAAAGAAAAACAAACGCAGATTATGGAAGCCCTGCGCGCGGAAGAAAGCCGCTTCGGCGAAACGCTGGAAAAAGGCATGGGTTTGTTTAACCAAGTGTTCAACGGCATGAAATTCCTGAAACTGGAAAGCCTGCTGCCGCAAGATGGTGCGGGCAAACCGTTGGCATTGAAAACCGCAGAGGGTGTGGAATTTACCGCCGCTTCCCGTGCCGCTCCAGGCAAAAAGCAAATCGTTATCCGTCCCCGAGTTTCAGGCAGCCTGAACGAAGGCATGTATATCGATTTGCAGGCTGCTTTGGAAACTGCCCATATTCCCGACGCGGAAAAACCGTTTGCCGAAGCCTTGAATGCCTATTTGATGGACAACATTGCCAACAGCAAACTCGTTATCGGCGGCGAACACATCTTCAAACTCTACGACACCTACGGCTTCCCCTACGACCTGACCGCCGACATGGCGCGCGAATTGGGTATCGATTTGGATGAAGAAGGCTTCAACCGCGAAATGGAAGCCCAACGCGCCCGCGCCCGCGCTGCGCAAAACTTCAAAGCCAACGCACAACTGGACTACACAGGCGCGGACACCGAGTTTACCGGCTACGAAAAACGCAGCCAAGACACCAAAATCATCGCCTTATATAAAGGCAGCGAAGCCGTGGACGAACTCCAAGCAGGCGAAGCCGGCGTGGTCGTTCTGGAACAAACCCCGTTCTACGCCGAAAGCGGCGGCCAAGTCGGCGACGTAGGCTTTATCTTCGCAGGCGAAAACCGCTTCCGCGTGGAAGACACGCAGAAAATCAAAGCCGCCGTACACGGACAATTCGGCGCAGTCGTATCAGGCCGTCTGAAAGTCGGCGATGCCGTATCCGCCGAAATCGACAACGACATCCGCAACAGCATCATGCGCAACCACAGCGTTACCCACCTGATGCACAAAGCCCTGCGCGATGTTTTGGGTACACACGTCGAACAAAAAGGCAGCCTGCAAAACGCCGAGCTGACCCGCTTCGACATTTCCCACCCGCAAGGCATCAGCGCGGAAGAAATCGCCGAAGTCGAACGCCGCGTCAACGCCGCGATTATCGCCAACGTGCCCGTCAAAGTCGAAACCATGTCCATTGAAGACGCGCAAAAATCCGGCGCCATGATGCTCTTCGGCGAAAAATACGGCGACTTCGTCCGCGTCATCACCATGGGCGACTACTCCACCGAACTGTGCGGCGGCACCCACGTCGCCCGCACCGGCGACATCGGCCTCTTCAAAATCATCAGCGAGGGCGGCATCGCCGCAGGCATCCGCCGCGTAGAAGCCATCACCGGCCTTGCCGCACTCGCATGGGCGCAAAACCAAGAAAGCCTGATGAAAAACATCATCGCCGAAGTCAAAGCCCAAACCGAAAAAGACGTACTCGCCAAAATCCAAGCCAACGCCGCCAACGCCAAAGCCTTGGAAAAAGAGTTGGCAAAAGCCAAAGCCGAACTCGCCGTCCACGCAGGCGTAAAACTCTTGGACAACGCCAAAGACTTGGGCGCAGCCAAACTCGTCGCCGCCCAAATCGAAGCCGACGCAGCCGCCCTGCGCGAAATCGTTACCGATTTAACCGGCAAATCCGACAACGCCGTGATTCTTTTGGCGGCAGTGAACGACGGCAAAGTCTCACTATGCGCCGGCGTATCCAAACCGCTTACAAACAAAGTGAAAGCCGGCGATTTGGTCAAATTCGCAGCCGAACAAGTCGGCGGCAAAGGCGGCGGCAGACCGGATTTGGCACAGGCCGGGGGGGTGGATGCTGCGAAACTGCCTGAAATGCTGGGAAGCGTGGAAGGCTGGGTAAGTGGTAAGCTGTTTTGATTAACATATAAAAAGAGGCCGTCTGAAATTTTTTCAGACGGTCTTATATATGTATTTTATTAAAAAATATTCAATTTATCGTATCATCAGTTTTTCCGATTGAAAAGCTCCAAAATATTATTGAAAATAATATATTAACAATTAAATAACAAGTAATTGAAATCATTAGAAATATAACAATATTGTCACTTATTGATAATTTAATAGTTAATAATGTCAAAATTGTAATTATCATTAAAATGGTGGTTAATATGGTGGAAAATATTGTATTTTTTATGATAATGCTCGTTTTAATCCGATAACTCTTTCCTAATCTTTTCAATAATATTTCGTTTGAAAATATCTTATTTAATTGGGGGAAATTAATGCCCTGTATTATCAACACTAAAAATGCAAGCAATATTGAAATTCCTGCAAGTATATTCCCAATATCTTTTTTTATTTCTGTATATGAGTACATGTATCCATAATTTATTAAAATATTTCCAACAATTAGTAAACTTATTGATAGAAAAAATACTAAAATATGTGGTGCCCAAAGGGAATATTTATATATTCTACCTATATAATTGAATAAAACTTTATATAAACTATAACTCATTAATTTTTTCCTTAGATTTCCTGATAAACTCAGATAAAGGTATATCGTTTAATTCTGCTGCATTTTCAAAGTGGATATCCAACGTCACTGATAATTGCGCATTTCTTGCGACTACTACATTATTTCCATTTTCGTCATATCCTTTTAATCGTAATGCAGTATTAGGTTTCTCATATTGCTTAACAATATCATGGATTGTTTTTCTTTTAAAAAGAGTAGGCTGAATAAAATTCATATTGATAATGATAGCATCTGGTTGATTATCAGTTTCTAATTCCTTTAAGCTCGATACTGTTGAATTTCCATCGATCCAATCAATTTGATTTTGATTTTTTACTGTAAGTTGAATTTCAGAAATGGATTTGAGTTTCTCAACATCAACATCAAACTCAGGTAAGTCATTATAAGTAAAAAAATATTTTTGCCAAATATTAAGTAAATCAGATTGGCTACAAGTATAAAAGATTTTTTTTGCAACTTCATTTATGATAATAAAACGCAATTCAACTAGACTTTTCCCATCATTATTTATGATAAATGAAGTTGCAGAATCCATTGTTCCATCATTAAGTTGAACACCTTTTGTTTTGGTATTTGCTGTTTTAAAGATTTTGATGCAATGGACATTGCATTCATAACAATATCTGTACAACTCATCAGTAAAATTGTTGGCATTCTTCTTTATAGCCCTATAAAAACTAGCAACCTTGAATTCCATTATGAAGTCCTTTAATTAATTAATCTTTTGGTTACTATATATTTTTTGTTTTTTTATTGCAAGCCGTAGCCCGCACCCCTGCCAACCGCGTGCGTGGCTACGCCACACACCCTACCTGCAGGCGACGCAAACCTTAAGATTAAGATGTAGGGTGTGTGCGGCACGCACGCGGTTTTGTCGTTACCGAATGATTCCAAACCATGCCGTAATACAGTCGGTAGCAAACGCAGCTTGGGTCATGATCCAACGAAATCCTCATATCACCTTTAATATCAAAGCTGCCTGAGAAATAATTTTCAGACGACCTCTCTATGAAAAGCAGCCTGCACTCTTCAAATCAAATCGAAGTGCAGGCTGCTTTTCATAATAATTAGAAAAAAACGCGCAATATTTTTATACTGTACATCATCTAGCAGGCCGTACCTGCCCCCCTGCCAACTTATTGACTGAACGAACAGGAATAACATGCAGAAGCCCCCTTCAAAAAAACCGACAGCCGGTTATTCGCATCCGTGGCAATACTTTCTGCTGGTGTACGCTTTGAGTGCGCCGTTTTGGCTGCTGTCTTTGTTTCTCAAACACAGTCCTCTGCCTGATAATCTGCCGCTGACCGACATCGGCGCGGCACTCACTCCGACGGTTGCCGCCGCGTTACTGCGTTACCGCGAGGGCGGAATGGCAGCGGTGCGTAGCCTGTTTGGACGTGTGTTTGATTACGGGCGGATCAAGCATTCTGCCTATTTTTGGACGGCAATACTGATTTTTCCCCTGCTTTATCTGCTGACTTATGTCGCGATACGCCAAACAGGACAAACCATACCCGCCTTATCCGTATCGTTTGCGCCGCTTGCCGGTGCGTTCGTCATGTTCTTTATCGCGGCAGTTGCCGAGGAATTGGGCTATGCGGCCTACGCTACGGAAAGCCTGCAACGGCGTTTTACCCCGCTTGTTACGGCACTGATTATCGGGGTACCGTGGGCATTGTGGCATTTGCCGTCCATGATTGCCGTGGGGCAGTCTGCCGAACTGATCGCATGGGGGCTGGCAGGGACGGTTGCCGTGAGGATTATCTATGTATGGCTGTATAACGGCAGCGGCGGTTCGGTATTTGTATTGATTGCGTGCCACACGGTTGCCAATACCGCGCGCACGGGCTTTCCGGGCGGACGGGCGGCATATGAAAACGGCAATGGTATGATTCCATACGGAATCATCATCATTGCGGCGGCAATCGTGATGGTTTTTTGGCATAAGGCGATGTGTTCATTTAATGGTAAGCAACCGTAGTTTGGGTTATATATCCAACGGAACTGAATATCAAAGGTCGTCTGAAATCTATTTTCAGACGACCTCTTTACATAAAAAGCAGTCTGAACTTTCAAAAATCGAAGTGCAGGCTGCTTTTTGTGATGATTGGAAAAAACGCACACTATTTTTATACTGTATATTGTGCAGGCACAATGCAAAACAACATTACCCAAAGGAATCCTTATGTTTAAGACGCTCAAAAGCATTTGGCAGGGACTTACGCAAAAAGGCAAAATCTTCCCGCATCAGCTTGCATTCACGCTACTGATTCCTTTGCGCAACTGGGCGCTTTCGCCGCAACAAATCGTACAACGGCTGTACCTTGCGCCACACCACAGCATTTTGGAAGTGGGCTGCGGAGCTGGTTATTTCAGCCCGACACTGGCGCAATCGGTTTCGCAAGGACGATTGGTGGCGGCGGATATACAGCCGGAAATGTTGGCGTATACCGAAAAACGTTTGCGTCGTCGGCATATCGACAACGTGGATTATTATCTGTGCGACGGTACGCATTTTGATTTTCCGGATCAATCGTTTGACCGCATTGTGCTGATTACCGTGTTGGGCGAGGTAGCCAACCAAGCCGAGTATTTGGCAGAATTCCGAAGGCTGCTTCGTCCTGACGGGCTACTGTCGGTTTCCGAAACGGCAGGCGACCCCGACAAACCGAGCCGCACCGAATTACGCGATTTAATGCGGCAAAACGGATTTGAGACGGCTGACGAATATGGAAGCGAACGCAATTTCACGTTGAATTTTAAAGCAAGCAGCCGTCTGCCTCCCGCCTAGATAAAGGTCGTCTGAAACCTGTTTCAGACGACCTTTTATTGTAAAAATCTATAAATTTAATAGATAATAACTAATCTCATGTTATCAAACTGGAAAAGATAACTCGCTGATTAGCTTGATATTTAACATGGTTAAATTATGTTAACTAAAACATACGCTATCCAAACCTGATTTCACAATTGATTTAAATCATAATATCTTGTGTCCAAATCTCTAAAATACCCGAAATCATACTAGATATTGATTTTCGAATAACAAACTACAAGAGTCGAGGAACGCAAAATGCCGAAAATCCCTGAGTTGGTTTGTCCCGCCGGCAACCTGCCCGCTTTGAAGACGGCGGTGGACAATGGCGCGGACACGGTTTATATGGGGCTGAAAGATGCGACGAATGCGCGCAATTTCCCGGGGCTGAATTTCGATATGAAATCGGCGCAGGAAGGGGTGGCTTACGCCCATGCGCGCGGCCGCAATGTGTTGATGGCCATCAATACTTTTGCCCAAGCGGGGCAAATCGAGCGGTGGCATCGGGCTGTCGATACGGCGGTGCAACTGGGGGCGGACGCGATAATCGTCGCCGACCCTGCGATTATGGCTTATGCCACCGAGCGTCATCCTAATTTGAGGCTGCACATGTCGGTGCAGGGATCGGCCACCAATTACGAGGCCATCAATATGATGAAGGAGCTGTTCGGCGTCCGCCGCGCCGTGTTGCCGCGTGTGTTGACCGTGGATCAGGTCAAACACGTTATCGACAATACCGATGTGGAAATCGAAGTGTTCGGTTTCGGCAGTTTGTGCGTCATGGTGGAAGGGCGCTGCATTTTATCGAGTTATGCGACGGGTGAATCGCCGAATATGCAGGGCGTGTGTTCGCCTGCCAAAGCCGTGCGCTGGGAGCAGTTGCCCGACCGCATGAACGTGCGGCTGAATCAGGTGCTAATCGACCAGTACAAACCGAACGAACCGGCAGGCTATCCGACCCTGTGCAAAGGCCGTTTTGAAGTCAATGACGAAACCTATTACGCGCTGGAGGAACCGACCAGCCTGAATGTTTTGGAAATGTTACCTGAACTCATCAAAATCGGCGTGTCCGCCATCAAAATCGAAGGCCGCCAGCGCAGCCCGATGTACACGGCGCAAGTAACCAAATCGCTGCGCCAGGCCTTGGATGCGGCCGCCGCCAATCCGGAGCATTTCAAAGTCAATCCGCTATGGAACAATGCTTTGAGCAAAGTTTCGGAAGGGCATCAGACTACTTTGGGCGCGTACAGCCGCCCGTGGAAATAAGGGGGAAAGGATGAATCCGATGAAACTATCGCTGGGGCCGGTTTTGTTTTTCTGGCAGAAGGAAGCCCTGCTGGAATTTTACGCCGCCATGCTGGATGCGCCGGTGGATACCATTTATCTGGGCGAAGTGGTGTGTTCGCGCCGCCAGAAAATGCGTTTTGCCGACTGGGTCAGCCTGGCGGAAGATTTGGCGGAAAGCGGCAAGGAAATTATTTTGTCATCGCAGGTGCTGCTGGAAAGCGAATCCGATTTGAAACGCTTGCGCAAAATCACTGGACAGGACAAATTCAAAGTCGAAGCCAACGACATGGGCGCGGTCAAGCTGGCGCGCGAACACGGTATTCCGTTTGTCGCTGGCGCCAGCCTGAACATTTACAACGAAAGCACGCTGGCGCTTTTCCAAGAACTGGGCGCATACCGCTGGATTGCGCCGTCCGAGTTGAGCCGCGACAAAGTTGCCGAAATCATCAAGGCTTCAGACGACATCGAAACGGAATTGTTTGCTTGGGGTAAAATGCCTTTGGCGTACTCTTCACGCTGCTTTACCGCTCGGCATTACAACTTGAACAAAGACGGCTGCGAATTCCGCTGCTTGGATTACGAACAAGGCATGGACATGAATACCCGCGAGGGCAAACCGTTTTTAACCATCAACGGCATCCAAACCATGTCTTATGGCTGCCAAAACCTGCTGCCGCACCATGAGGATTTGCGACAAATCGGCGTGAACATGCTGCGCCTGTCGCCGCAAATGCACGGTATGGCGGAAATCATCCGTATCCACCGCGACGTATTGGACGGCAAAGCCGCCCTGGCTGACGCGCTGCCCGAATTGGAAAGACTGACCACCGGAACGCTGGTGGACGGCTATTGGCACGGCCAGCCGGGTATCGAAGCCGTGAAGGAGGAATATTATGGCGTTGCCTGAAATCGTATTGCCCGCATGGGCGGGAAAAATCGGCGGCAAACTGCCGGGCAGGCCGCCGCGTTTCGCTTTGGTTTTTGCCCTCAACACCATGCTCAAACGCGGATTGCTGCCCGCCGACATGAGTCTGTTTGACGGCAAAAAATTCGAAATCGACGTATTGGACGCAGGCATCAAGGTGCGTTTCACCGCCAATGCCGAGAAATTTATTGATGCGGATTTTTTCGGCACGCCCGATTTGCGCCTTGCCGCCAACGGTATCGACTTTATGCGCATGATGATGCGCGAGGAAGATCCGGATACTTTGTTTTTCAACCGCAAACTGCAAATCGAAGGCGATACCGAGCTGGGGCTGATTACCAAAAACCTGCTCGACAGCGTGGACTGGCCGTTCGGCGATTGGTTTTTGAAACGGCAGTTGTACGATTGAATGCCGGTTCGTGCAAGAATGAAGCAAAGCATTCATCCGTTAAGCTTCTGATTTCACAATAATGAAGGTCATCTGAAACCTGTTTCCAGTTTTCAGACGACCTTCTTTCATCTGCATCCGTTTTAAACCGTCATTAGTCTTTCAATGCAGCCAATACTTTGCCGGCGATTTCATTCAGGCTTACGGTTTGCGCCTGATTGTCGCGGCGTTCGGCGTATTCGACATTACCTTCTTTCAAGGCGCGGTCGCCGATGACGATGCGGTGCGGGATACCGAGAAGCTCGGAGTCGTTCAGCAATACGCCTGCGCGTTCGTCGCGGTCGTCGAGGAGGACGTCTGCGCCTGCCGCCAGCAGTTCGGCGTAGATTTTGTCGGCGGCTTCGCGCACGGCATCTGATTTTTTGTAGTTCATCGGCACGATAACGACTTCAAACGGCGCCATTGCTTTGGTCCAGATGATGCCTTTTTCGTCGTTGTTCTGCTCGATGGCGGCGGCAACGACGCGGGTAATGCCGATGCCGTAGCAGCCCATTTCCATGATTTGCGATTTGCCGTTGTTGTCGAGGAAGCTCACGTTCATGGCTTGGGTGTATTTGTCGCGCAACTGGAAGACGTGTCCGACTTCGATGCCGCGCGCCAGTTTCAGACGACCTTGTCCGTCGGGGCTTTCGTCGCCTTCAACGACGTTGCGCAAATCGACAAACTCAGGCTCGGCGGCGTCGCGGCCGAAGTTGAAGCCGGTATAGTGGTAGTCGTCTTCGTTCGCGCCGATAACCCAGTCTGCGCCTTTTTCGGTGGCGAAATCGGCATAAACTTTACCTTTGAAGCCGACAGGGCCGAGCGAGCCGCCGTTTGCGCCGAACTGCGCACGGATGGCGGCAGGGTCTGCCATGGTCAGCGGCGATTTCACGCCTGCGAGTTTTTCGGCTTTGATGTCGTTAAACTCATGGTCGCCGCGCAACAGCAATAAGACGATTTCGCCTTCGTTTTCGCCTTCGACCACGATGGATTTCAGCGTTTTTTCAATCGGAATGCTGAGGAAATCAACCAATGAATCAATGGTTTTAACGTTCGGCGTGTGCACTTTGGCCAGCTCTGCCTGAGCGGCCGCGCGTTCGCCTTTGAGCGGCAAGGTCGGTGCCAGCTCGATATTGGCGGCGTAATCGGAAGTGTCGCTGTACGCAATCACATCTTCGCCGCTTTCCGCCAATACTTGAAACTCGTGCGAACCGGTACCGCCGATGCTGCCGGTGTCGGCGGCGACGGGGCGGAACTCCAAGCCCAGACGGGTGAAGATGCGGCAGTAAGCGTCGTACATGGCATCATAGGTCGTCTGAAGCGAAGCGTAGTCGGCATGGAAGGAATAGGCGTCTTTCATGACGAATTCGCGCGCACGCATGACGCCGAAGCGCGGGCGCACTTCGTCGCGGAATTTGGTTTGGATGTGGTAAAAGTTTTTCGGCAGCTGTTTGTAGCTGTTGATTTCTTTGCGCACGATGTCGGCGATGACTTCCTCGCAGGTCGGGCCCATGCAGAAATCGCGGTCGTGGCGGTCTTTCAGGCGCAGCAGTTCTTTACCGTAAAATTCCCAGCGGCCGGATTCCTGCCACAGCTCGGCAGGCTGCACCACCGGCATCAGCAACTCCACGCTGCCCGCGCGCGCCATTTCTTCGCGCACGACGTTTTCGACTTTGCGCAACACGCGCAGCCCCATCGGCATCCAAGTATAAAGGCCGGACGCGTTGGCTTTAATCAGACCGGCGCGAATCATCAGCTTGTGGCTGGCAAGCGCGGCTTCGGCAGGGGCTTCTTTCAGGGTGGAAATGAAAAATTGGCTGGCTTTCATGGTGTGTTTTTCTGTGTAAAAAAGTAAGCGCGTATTGTAACGCGAAAGGCAGGGGGATTGAAGTTTTTCCCCATAGGGCGACAGCCGCTGCCTTGTTTGTTCGGTCAACTCATTTGACATTTATCAGGCGTGTCAATCACTTTTTATACACAATCCCGCATTGGCTTGTTTTGCTTATAAATTTTTCCCATAAAGGCTTTGAAATTTTTTATTTTTATAACCAATTGATTTTATTGTGTTTTATTTGACTATTTTTTGAGCACCGAAAGGCTTGGGTTGTTCCAAAAGCAAAAATTCCGATTACCCAAAGCTTATCAACAAACTTATCCACAGAGTTTGTGTATAGATTGGTGTCGTCTGAAACCATACCGTTCGATAGGTTTTTAAAAGCCCGTAACGCGGTCTTTCTGTTAAGATGATGCCTTCACTGTTTTCACGTCATCCCATCTATGTCCGCACACGAATTACACCTGCTTTCCCGCGCCAAAATGTTCAACGGCCATCAAGAGCAATACCGCTGCTTTTCCGAAACCTGCCGAACCGATATGAACTTCGGCATCTACCTGCCGCCGCAGGTATTGAAAGGCTATCCCGCACCGGTTTTGTATTTCTTGTCGGGACTGCACGGCGACGGCTCGGAACTGATACGCCAAACCGGCATCCAGCGTTTCGCCGCGCAATGGAACATCATCGTCATTTTCCCCGACACCTCGCCGCGCGGCAGCCATATCAGCGACAGCGCGAACGAATTTATCGGACAGGGCGCGGGATTTTACATTGACGCGACCGAACAGCCGTGGGCGGCGCATTATCAGATGTACAGCCATATCAGCCGCGAACTGCCCGATTGGGTGGAACGGCATTTCCCCGCCACCCAAGAACGCAGCATCGCAGGTTTCAGCATGGGCGGGCACGGCGCGCTTTCCATCGCCCTGAAAAATCCGGGACGCTATGCCGCCGTTTCCGCGTTTGCACCCTTGTGCCACCCGACCGCCAGCCGGGGCGGGAAGCAGGCGTTTGCCGCCTATCTGGGCGCGGAATCGGAGGCTTGGCAGGCTTACGACAGCACATCGCTCGTTCAGACGACCTCACGCAAGCTGCCGATACTCATCGACCAGGGCGGCGCCGACCCGCTGTTCCCCGACGAACTGCAACCTGAAGTCTTCGTCAATGCCGCCCGCGCCAACGGCTTCAACGTGCAATACAAAGTCCGCCCCAGCTACGGACACGATTATTTCTTCATCTCCAGCTTTATCGACTCGCATATCGAGTTTCATGCTGAGGCATTGGGTTTGTAAATCCACTATAAATTTAATCCACTATATAAAGAAAGGTCGTCTGAAAACTTTTTCAGACGACCTTTTTGATCTTTCACACTCAATTAGTGTTGATGATGATGGTGTTCATGCCGTTCAGCCGCGCGTTTCGTTCCGACGGGCATAATCAGCGTTGCATAGGCATTGTCTTGTTGGCAAACACTTCTATCGGCATAATCCGCCTGATGGGCGGCTTTGATTTTCCACAAACCTTCAATCAAAGGAATCACATTGACGACGCCGTCCTTATCCGTTTTCCCTGAAAAACCTTGCGGCTCGCGGTGGTCGTGTGTCGCCGCCAAATCCATTTCCGCCAGCGTATCCGAGCTTGCCGTTACCGTCGCTTTTGCCAACGGTTTGCCTTTATAAAGCACTCTAACCGGCAGCAGACCGCCTACCTTGACTTCATTCGGATTTTTCAGCGGCACCAGTTCCAATTCATGACCGACCGGACGGGTCAATACGCTTTCATCCACGCCTGCGCTGCCCACTTGCAAAAACGCTTTGCCAAACATCTGAGCCTGTTCGCAATAAGTCGCGCCGGGCAGGTCTTTCAAGGTTTTCTGTTTCCAGCCTTCACTGTTTTGCGACCAGAACGTCGGTTTGTACACCGCGCCGACCCAATAAGAGCCGTCTTTCAGGCGGGATTTGGAAACATATTGGTAATTTTCGCCTTTATTCGTCAAATCAACGGTTTTTCCGGATTTGTCCGTCAATTGCAGCGGTTTGAAAATATGCACACGGTCGTCGGCGATTTTTTCAACATTCGGGAAATCATGGCTGTAACCCAAATCCGCTTTCAACGTACTGCCCGAATCCAAACGCACCGGAGCCGACACCCACAAATCATGCGCCTGCGCCGCCATGCTCAAGCCTAATGCGCCAAGTATCCATAATTTTTTCATGTTTCTTCCTCAAATTTGATTGTTTACGGTTCAAAAGCCAACGGAAAGCCCGAAAAGCAAGGCAACCTTACTCTTTTTATTTCGAAATGTAAATATTATTGATGATTGTTTTTAGTTACAAAGAACTAGAAATCTATTTAGACTGAATGATAGAAAACAAGAGGTCGTCTGAAACACAAAATTGCTTTTCAGACGACCTCTTGCTCATACTTTAAGAAAATCAAAAACGCCGCTTCAATTTGCAGGCTTGAAGGATATGGACGGCAAGTTCCTCCACCGATTTATCCGTCGTATTGGTGAACGGGATGCCATGGCGTTTGAACATATTTTGCGCATCGGAAATCTCACTGCGGCAGGTATCGATTTTGGCATAAGTCGAATTCGGACGGCGCTCTTGACGGATGGCCTGCAGGCGTTCGGGTTGAATGGTCAGGCCGAACAGCTTGTCTTTGTAAGGTTTGACCATGCGCGGCAGGTCGGTGGATTCCAAATCGTCGGGAATCAGCGGGTAATTGGCGGCGCGGATGCCGTATTGCAGGGCGAGGTAAAGACAGGTCGGCGTTTTGCCTGAACGCGATACGCCCATCAGGATCACATCGGCTTCTTTCAGGTTTTTATCGCTGACGCCGTCGTCATGGTTGAGCGAGAAATTGACCGCCTCCATACGCGCATCATAGCGTTGCGTATTGCCGATACTGTGGTGCCCCTGTTCGGCGGCAACCGCCTCGGTGTTGAGTTCTTTTTCCAAAAGCCCGAGGAAGGTTTCGAAAAAATTGATATGGAAAGCGCCCGCTTTTTTGATGATTTCACGGATTTCGTCATTAACGACGCTGACGAAGGCAATCGGGCGCAAACCGTTTTCCTGAGCGTTGCGGTTGACTATTTCGACGACGGTACGCGCTTTTTCAGGCGTATCAATGAAAGGATAGGTGTGGCGTTTGAATTCGATTCTGCCAAACTGATTCAGCAGTGCCTCACCGATATTTTCAGCAGTCAGGCCGGTACGGTCGGAAATATAAAACACATGGCGCGGTGCGGTCATTCGGTTATCCTCTAAAATTTTAAATGGTTGCAGGCAGTCATCATAGCAGCTGAAACCTTCTAAATAAAGGGAATACGCTTAAATTACACCCAACTACGCCAAAATCAAACTACTTTATAAACGCATTTTTATTCCAATAATTAAATTATCTTAAAATTTTATACCCATCCAAAACCTTTCCAAACTCTACCAATCAGTCATTAATCTATTTCAAACCTTATGTTTTACAAAGAAATAGACAATGGGAATAATGGTTTCCCCATCAGATTTCATTTGACTACACGCCTGAAGCCCGCAATTTTTCAGACGACCCGCAAATAAATCGAGACAGAAAAAGCATGACAGCGGTCGTTTGAATCGCTTAAAATAACAAAGCGTATTCGTTTCTTTTTTAACATATCTTGGATTGGACACACAAATGGCTGACAACTACGTAATTTGGTTTGAAAACCTGCGTATGACTGATGTTGAAAGCGTGGGCGGCAAAAACGCCTCCCTAGGTGAAATGATCAGTCAGCTGACTGAAAAAGGCGTCCGCGTCCCCGGCGGCTTTGCCACTACTGCCGAAGCCTACCGCGCATTTTTGGCGCACAACGGACTGAGCGAGCGTATTTCCGCCGCACTGGCACAACTGGATGTAGAAGATGTCGCCGAACTGGCGCGCGTCGGTAAAGAAATCCGCCAATGGATTTTGGATACGCCCTTCCCCGAACAACTGGATGCCGAAATCGAAACGGCATGGAACAAAATGGTTGCAGACGCAGGCGGCGCGGACATTTCCGTTGCCGTCCGTTCTTCTGCAACCGCCGAAGACCTGCCCGACGCATCGTTTGCAGGTCAACAGGAAACCTTCCTGAATATCAACGGCTTAGAAAACGTCAAAGAAGCCATGCGCCATGTATTCGCTTCTTTATACAACGACCGTGCCATCTCCTACCGCGTTCATAAAGGCTTCGAACACGACATCGTCGCCCTCTCCGCAGGCGTGCAACGCATGGTGCGTTCCGACAGCGGCGCATCCGGCGTCATGTTCACCCTCGACACCGAATCCGGCTTCGACCAAGTCGTTTTCGTGACTTCATCTTACGGTCTGGGTGAAAACGTCGTACAAGGCGCGGTCAACCCCGATGAATTCTATGTATTCAAACCCACGCTGAAAGCGGGCAAACCTGCCATCCTGCGCAAAACCATGGGTTCGAAACAAATCAAAATGATCTTTACCGACAAAGCAGAAGCCGGTAAATCCGTGATGAACGTCGATGTTCCCGAAAAAGACCGCAACCGCTTCTCCATTACCGATGAAGAAATCACCGAGTTGGCACACTACGCGCTGACAATCGAAAAACACTATGGCCGCCCGATGGATATCGAATGGGGCCGTGACGGCTTGGACGGCAAACTCTACATCCTGCAAGCCCGTCCCGAAACTGTGAAATCCCAAGAAGAAGGCGGCCGCAACCTGCGCCGTTTCGACATCGAAGGCGACAAAAACGTCTTGTGCGAAGGTCGCGCCATCGGTCAAAAAGTCGGTCAAGGCAAAGTCCGCTTGGTAAAAGACGCATCCGAAATGGATTCCGTTGAAGCAGGCGACGTACTCGTTACCGACATGACCGACCCGGATTGGGAGCCGGTAATGAAACGCGCTTCTGCCATCGTCACCAACCGCGGCGGTCGTACCTGCCACGCCGCCATCATCGCGCGTGAACTGGGTATTCCTGCCGTAGTCGGCTGCGGCAATGCAACCGAATTGCTGAGCAACGGTCAAGAAGTTACCGTATCCTGCGCCGAAGGCGATACAGGCTTCATCTATTCCGGTCTGCTGGACGTACAAATCACAGATGTTGCCTTAGACAATATGCCCAAAGCGCCCGTCAAAGTCATGATGAACGTCGGCAACCCCGAACTCGCATTCAGCTTCGCCAACCTGCCGAGCGAAGGCATCGGCTTGGCACGCATGGAATTCATCATCAACCGCCAAATCGGCATCCACCCGAAAGCCTTGTTGGAATTTGACAAACAAGACGATGAATTGAAAGCGGAAATTACCCGCCGCATCGCCGGCTACGCCTCCCCTGTCGACTTCTACGTCGATAAAATCGCCGAAGGCGTGGCGACATTGGCCGCATCGGTTTATCCGCGTAAAACCATCGTCCGTATGTCCGACTTCAAATCCAACGAATACGCCAACTTGGTCGGCGGCAGCATTTACGAACCGCACGAAGAAAACCCGATGCTGGGCTTCCGCGGCGCAGCGCGTTATGTCGCCGAAAGCTTCAAAGACTGCTTCGCCCTCGAATGTAAAGCCCTCAAACGCGTCCGTGACGAAATGGGTCTGACCAACGTTGAAATCATGATTCCGTTCGTCCGCACTTTGGGCGAAGCCGAAGCCGTCGTCAAAGCCTTGAAAGAAAACGGTTTGGAACGCGGTAAAAACGGCCTGCGCCTGATCATGATGTGCGAACTGCCGAGCAACGCGGTATTGGCAGAACAATTCCTGCAATACTTCGACGGCTTCTCTATCGGTTCCAACGACATGACCCAGCTGACCCTCGGCCTCGACCGCGACAGCGGCTTGGTGTCCGAATCGTTTGACGAACGCAACCCTGCCGTCAAAGTGATGCTGCATTTGGCAATCTCTGCCTGCCGCAAACAAAACAAATACGTCGGTATCTGCGGTCAAGGCCCGTCAGACCATCCGGACTTCGCCAAATGGCTGGTTCAAGAAGGCATCGAAAGCGTTTCCCTGAATCCGGATACCGTCATCGAAACTTGGCTGTATTTGGCTAATGAGTTGAATAAATAAGATTTTTTATAAAATCTAAAAATCCCCCATCCCTAAAGCGGACGGGGGATTTGTTTTAGCCATCTAACGGCAGATATAATTTGACTTTATTTTACGCTGAGTAAAATATGCTTCTAATCAAAAAGATAAAATTCTGCCGCCATTTGGCATTCATAAAACATCTCAAAAGCCGATGAACCTTCACCCAAATAAAGCGTCTGAAGACAATTCATTCGCTGATTTTTATTAAATAGACATATGATGAATACCATTCCCTTTTTTCAGACGACCTTCAAACGATTAAGCCCTTTCTGTCTGACACTTTTTCTGGCTGCCTGCGCCGGAAGTGGTTCACCGACTGGTGCGGTTCCCGATGGCTATTACAGAGTCAAGCCTGGCGATACGCTATCCCAGATTGCTAAACGCCACGGCCAAAGCATCCATACCTTGGCATCTTGGAACAACTTGCAAGACACTTCTAAAATCGAAGTAGGTCAAGTATTACGTATCCGACGCAATACGCGCCCTATTTCCCAATCAAACCAAGCAACTCAGGCTGTCGCACCGATCAACCGCCTGAACTTACTATGGCCTGTCGAAAACGGACGCAACTCCGTTATCAAGCAGTACAACGGAACAACCAACAAAGGCATCGATATAGCAGGTACATCCGGAGAGCCTGTAAAATCTTCAGCTGCGGGGAAAGTATTGTATGTCGGAGAAGAAGTACGGGGTTACGGCAAACTGATTTTAATCAGCCACAATGATTATGCGATTACAGCTTATGCACATAATGATGCCTTACTGGTACAAAAAGACCAGCAGGTTGCAGCCGGTCAGCAGATTGCAACGATGGGCAGCACAGACACTGACATCGTAAAGCTGCATTTTGAAGTCCGTCTGAACGGCAAAGCCGTCAATCCTATGACATACTTGCCCAATTAACATTCTCAAACTTCAAAAGGTCGTCTGAATACTCTCTTCCGACTTTCAGACGACCTTTGTAGCTCCGCATAAGTTTATCGGAATGCCGCCATCCATCTCCCATCCAACTACTTTTTCCAAGCCGGAGCGGACAGATGTGGCAACCGTTTTACAATGATTTCACTATATTATCCAGTCAATCAAACATTGTGATATACTAGCCAGCTAATTTTCCTGCCTTTTGCAAGCAACGGACGATAAAAGCCCCGATGTGTCGGAGCCGCTTTTGCAGTCATCATTGGCAAAAGGATTCCCATTTTTTATTTAACACAACAAATTAAGGTCTTACGATGAGCGTAACTGTTGAAACTTTAGAAAATCTGGAACGCAAAGTAGTGTTGTCTCTGCCTTGGTCCGAAATCAACGCAGAAACCGATAAAAAACTGAAACAAACCCAACGCCGTGCAAAAATCGACGGTTTCCGTCCGGGTAAAGCACCTTTAAAAATGATTGCCCAAATGTACGGTGCAAGCGCTCAAAATGAAGTCATCAATGAAATGGTCCAACGCCGCTTCTACGATGTTGCCGTTGCCCAAGAATTGAAAGTTGCCGGCTATCCGCGTTTCGAAGGCGTTGAAGAACAAGACGATAAAGAATCCCTGAAAATCGCTGCGATTTTCGAAGTGTTCCCTGAAGTCGTTATCGGCGATTTGTCTGCACAAGAAGTCGAAAAAGTAACCGCTTCCGTCGGCGATGCCGAAGTGGACCAAACCGTAGAAATCCTGCGCAAACAACGCACCCGCTTCAACCATGTTGAACGCGAAGCCCAAAACGGCGACCGCGTCATCATCGACTTCGAAGGCAAAATCGACGGCGAACCTTTCGCCGGCGGCGCATCCAAAAACTACGCCTTCGTATTGGGCGCAGGTCAAATGTTGCCTGAATTTGAAGCCGGCGTAGTCGGCATGAAGGCAGGCGAAAGCAAAGACGTTACCGTCAACTTCCCTGAAGACTACCACGGTAAAGACGTTGCCGGTAAATCCGCTGTCTTCACCATCACATTGAACAACGTATCCGAACCCACCCTGCCCGAAGTTGATGCCGACTTCGCCAAAGCATTGGGTATCGCCGACGGCGACGTTGCCAAAATGCGCGAAGAAGTGAAGAAAAACGTAGGCCGCGAAGTTGAGCGCCGCGTAAACGAACAAACCAAAGAATCTGTAATGAACGCGCTGCTCAAAGCCGTAGAGCTGAAAGCGCCTGTTGCTTTGGTAAATGAAGAAGCCGCCCGCTTGGCAAACGAAATGAAACAAAACTTCGTCAACCAAGGCATGGCTGACGCTGCCAACTTGGATCTGCCTTTGGATATGTTCAAAGAGCAAGCCGAACGCCGCGTATCTTTGGGTCTGATTTTGGCCAAACTGGTTGAAGAAAACAAACTGGAACCTACTGAAGAGCAAATTAAAGCCGTTGTTGCCAACTTCGCAGAAAGCTACGAAGATCCTCAAGAAGTGATCGACTGGTACTACGCAGAGCCTTCCCGCCTGCAAGGTCCGACTTCTTTGGCAGTAGAAAGCAACGTCGTTGATTTCGTTTTGGGCAAAGCCAAAGTAACCGAAAAAGCTTTGTCTTTTGACGAAGTGATGGGCGCACAAGCCTAATCATCTTCAAAAGGTCGTCTGAAACAGGCAACTTGAAAGCACCAAAGCACCCCTTTGGTGCTTTCGCAACATTGACAGGAGACAAAAATGTCCTTCGATTTCAATAATTACCTCGTTCCTACCGTTATCGAACAAAGCGGCCGCGGCGAGCGTGCATTTGATATTTACTCGCGCCTTTTGAAAGAGCGCATCGTATTTTTGGTCGGTCCGGTAACCGACGAATCCGCCAATCTGGTGGTTGCCCAGCTGTTGTTTTTGGAAAGTGAAAATCCGGACAAAGATATTTTCTTCTACATCAATTCCCCCGGCGGCTCGGTAACGGCAGGCATGTCGATTTACGACACCATGAATTTCATCAAGCCCAATGTCTCCACCTTGTGCTTGGGACAAGCGGCAAGCATGGGCGCATTCCTGCTCTCGGCAGGAGAGAAAGGCAAACGTTTCGCCCTACCCAACAGCCGTATCATGATCCACCAGCCTTTAATCAGCGGCGGCTTGGGCGGTCAGGCATCCGACATTGAAATCCATGCCCGCGAGCTGTTGAAAATCAAAGAGAAACTTAACCGCCTGATGGCGAAACACTGCGGCCGCGACTTGGCAGATTTGGAGCGCGACACCGACCGCGACAACTTCATGTCTGCCGAAGAAGCCAAAGAATACGGTTTGATTGACCAAGTTTTGGAAAATCGCGCTTCTTTACAAGGTTAAGTCGGTTTAAAAAAACCAGAGGTCGTCTGAACACCCAAATCCGGTTTGAACTGCCCCCAAATCTTGGACATCCGATAAAAGTCTATTCAGGCACTCTGTGCAAGCTGGGTTCTGTACGCGACAGGAC
>NZ_KV814848.1:0-14661 GCF_001814135.1 Neisseria sp. HMSC067H09
TTTAAGGTCGTCTGAAACATTTTCAGACGACCTTAAACCCATCCCTCTCCGTTACTATTTCATCCCTAAAACAGATCCGGTAAAACAGCCGTCATCAGCCGATAAGCCCATATCCTGTCGATCCAAATAAAAATACCTGTACCGATATTCACGCGCAGGTATTTTCTATTGCAATCCACTATATAATCCCGTTTATTATCCACCGCCCTACTCCCGCCATGTTCTACCTCTACCAATCCAACCGCCTCGAATCGCTAGCCGCCCTGTTTGCCGGAATCCAAAGGGTCAGGCCGCTTGAGTCTGCTTTGGCGGCGGAACAGATTGTGGTGCAGAGTCAGGGGATGCGGCGTTATTTGAGCGTGTATCTGGCGCGCGAACTGGGGGTGGCGGCGAATTTGCAATTCAGCCTGCCGGCGGGTTTGACGTGGCAGTTGATGCAGAAGCTGATTCCCGATATTCCCGCGCTCAGTCCGTTTTCGCCGGAGGTAATGCGCTGGCGGCTTCTGGATTTGTTCCGCAGCGAGCGTTTTCAGACGGCCTCTGAATTTGAAAACGTCCGCTCTGTCTTGCAAAGCTATTTGGGCAGCGGCGAGTCGGCGGATTATCAGTTGGCGGGGCAGTTGGCGGATATTTTCGACCAGTATCTGGTGTACCGGCCGCAGTGGATTGATGCCTGGCAGGAAGGTAAACTTCTGGGGCTGGGCGACGACGAGGTCTGGCAGGCGCAGCTTTGGCGCTATTTGGACGATGGCAACCAATCCGCGCCGCACCGTGTGGCGTTGTGGGAAAAGCTGCTGTCGTCTTTGGATAAGGCGCACCTGCCCGAGCGGTTTTTCGTGTTCGGCATTTCGACGATGGCGCCGATGTATTTGCAGCTTTTGCAGAAAATTTCGGAACATTGCGATGTGTTTGTGTTCGCGCTCAATCCGAGCGGCCAGTATTGGGGCAATGTGATTGAGGCGGCGCAGCTTTTAAAAGGCGGCGACGATGCGGATTTGTCGCAGACGGGGCATCCGCTGTTGGCGTCGCTGGGCAAGCAGGGGCGTGATTTTTTTGATTTTCTGACGGAAATCGGCTTGGAGGAGCAACCTGTGTTTGAAGAAGTTTCAGACGACACGCTGCTGCACTGCCTGCAAAACGACATTCAAAACCTGCGTATGCCGTCTGAACACAGCCGCACGGATTTGCTGGGCGACGGCTCCGTCCGTATCGTGTCGGCACACAGCCCCCTGCGCGAATTGCAGATTTTGAAAGACAAGCTGTTGCGGATTCTGCACGAACATCCCGACTGGCAGCCGCACGATATTGCCGTTTTGACGCCGAACATCGAGCCGTACAGCCCGTTTATCGAAGCGGTGTTCGGGCAGGCGCAGGGCGGGGTGCAGGCTTTGCCGTATTCGGTGTCGGACGTGAAACTCAGCCGCCGCCAGCCGCTGCTTTACGCGCTGGAGCAGACGCTGGATTTGCTGGAAAGCCGGTTTGAAGTCGATAAAGTGCTGCCGCTGTTGGAAAGCGGTTTGGTGCTGCGCCGTTTCGGGCTGACGGCGGACGATTTGCCGCTGCTGCACGACACCATTGCCGAATTGAACGTGCATTGGGGCTTGGACGGAATGATGCGCGGCGCGGCGGACAATCTGTTCACCTGGCAGCAGGCGTTGGAACGCATCGTGTTGGGCTGGATGCTGCCCGACGACGGCAGCCCGCTCTGGCAAAACGTCAGCGCGTGGCACGGCGATGTCAACCGCCTTGATGTGTTCGGCCGCTTTGCCGCCTTTATCCGCACGCTGTCCCGCCTCGCCGCCGAGTGGCGCAAACCCGCAGCAGCGGAAGAATGGACGGAACGCTGCCGCGATTTGGTACAGTCGTTGTTCCTGCCCGATGCCGACGACCAATACGCCTTGCAGCAGTTTGAGCAGGAGTTGGCAAAATGGCAGGAAGAAACCGAGTTGGCAGGCTTTAGCGGCACTTTGCCGCAACATACGGTCATCCGCCACATCCGCCGCTTTTTGGGTAGTGAAAGCCAAGCAGGATTCCTGCGCGGCGGTATCACCTTTTGCAGCATGGTGCCAATGAGGAGCCTGCCGTTTAAAGTCATCTGCCTCTTGGGTCTGAACGACGGCGATTTTCCGCGCAACACCAAAGCCGCCGTATTCGACCTGATTGCCAAACACCCGCAAAAAGGCGACCGCGCCCGCCGCGACGACGACCGCTACCTCTTCCTCGAAGCCATCATCAGCGCGCGCGACATCCTTTATCTCTCCTACGTCGGCCGCAGCATCCGCAACGACGACGAACTCGCCCCGTCCGCCCTTGTCAGCGAACTCATCGACACCATCGCCGCCATGACCGGACGGCGCAGCAAAGAGCTGGCGGAACACTGGGTCGAACAACATCCCCTGCAACCGTTCTCACACCGCTATTTCATCGCAGACAAAATTTCAGACGACCTTTTCAGTACGCGGCAAGACTACGCCGACGCCCTCAACCGCCCGCGCGAACAGGCGCGTCCGTTTTTCAGCGAAGCCCTCGAAGAAAACACCCCCGCACCGACCGTTTGGCAGGACGACTTCATCCGCTTCTGGAAAAATCCCGTCAAAACATGGCTGCAACAAACCCTAGGCTGGCGCGAACCCTACCGCGACGAAGCATGGGAATCCGCCGAACCTTTCGAACCGCAACGCGCCGACAAAATTGCCGCCGCCTACCTCGACGCCCGCCGCCACAACCAAGATTTTCAAGAAACCGCCGTCCGCCTCGACGCCGAAAGCCTGTTGCCCGCCGGTGAATTGGGTAAATTGTGGCAGCAGAATTTCCAAGCCGCCGCCAAACGCATAGACGGCGCATTGCTGCAAAGCCCCAAACTGCCGCCCTTCGCCTACGAAATCCCGTTCGACGGGCAAACCCTGCAAGGCAGCCTCGGCAACCTTTACCAATGCGGCCAAGTGTTCTACCTCGACCGCAAACCCAACGCCCCGCAACGCATCGCCCTCCTGCTCGAACATTTAATTTTTTGCGCGGTGGAATCTCAGACAACCGAAACCTGCCAAACCCATATCGTTCAGCCCGAAGAAACAACGATTTATCCCGAAATATCCAGCAACCACGCGCAACAAATCCTGCAAAAATGGCTGACGTTCTTCAACCTCGGACAAACGCGCCCGCTGCCTTTCTTCGCCAAAACCAGCCTCGCCGCCGCCGAAGCCTACGGCAAAAAACAGAGCTGGGAAGATGCCCTGAACAAAGCCCGCACCGAATACCACGGCAACAAAGTCAGCAAAGGGCAAAAAGACTATACCGAAGTCGCCTTAGTGTTCGGCAACGAAGATACCGAACCGGTAGAAGGAGCGTTGTTCCAAAGATTGGTGGAAGAGCTGCTGATACCGCTGCTGGACGCGGTAAAGGAAGAATCGTCGGATGCGGCATAGAAACCGCAAATCGGAAGAGGTCGTCTGAAAACGTGAATTCATCGTTTTAGACGACCTCCTCCCTGGTAAACCTGTTTTTAAAACCCTCACTTCCGCCGTCATTCACCAAACTGGAATCCATTGGAAATTCGAAAGGGCAAATGTTTCAAAAACAGTTGCCGAAATACAACCGAAACCTTTGCAAAAAATCCCTTTTCCCCAGCAACCGAAAACCCGTGTTTGGGTTTCGGCTGTCAGGGAAAGAAGAATTTTGCAAAGATCGGTCTTTGCTTCAACTGAATTCAAACCTTTCTATATTGACTTTATATTTTGCATTTCACGTTTTTTGCCGGTTTCATTTTAACCCGACGGCCCAATTCACATATTGCAATCAAATTTTCTTCTTCCGTCTGTTTAAATCCAATTGAATGCTCCCTCTTCCCGGCTAATCGAATTCAAATTCAGACCTGCTTTATCTTTTCAACCATATTCAGCATATGCGTTTGGGTTATCTCCTAAAACAAAAATCCGCTTTATTTTTTAATTAATGAAATTCATTATCAAAATATTTGTAAAGTTTAATAATATGTTATAAAGTAACGGACTTCGTTTCTGAGGTAACTATTATGAATCCGAATTTCAAATTAAACCTACTGACATTATCTTTACTGGCTATAACAAGTATCGCACACGCAGAAGACGAGGTTTCAACTCAAGAGCTTGATGAAATTCAAGTCAAAGGCAAATACATTGCCAAAGAGAAAAAAGTTTTTACCGAAGGCCAAGCCAAAAGTTCGCGTGAACGCGTTTATCAATCCAGCGAAAACATCGATGCCATCGTGCGGAGCATGCCCGGCGTCTTCACCCAACAAGACAAGGGATCGGGGGTATTGGCGGTCAATATTCGTGGCGATAGCGGTTTGGGACGCGTCAATACGATGGTTGACGGCGTCACCCAAACCTTCTATTCCACTTCTGCCGATGCCGGACGCAGCGGCAGCTCTTCGCAATTCGGTACGGCACTGGATCCCAATTTTATTGCCGGTGTGGATGTAACCAAAGGCAGTTTCTCGGGTGCCAACGGCATCAATACCTTATCCGGTACAGCCAATTTCCGTACTTTACGGGTGGACGATGTGGTACACGGAAACCATACCTTCGGCCTTTTAACCAAAGGATTGACCGGCACAAACAGCACAAAAAGCAATTTTATGGCAACCGGAGCGGTACAAAAATGGTTTGACAGCGGTGCGCGCCTCGGCGCGTTATATGGTTACAGCCACCGTAATGTCGAGCAAAACTATAAAGTAGGCGGCGGCGGTCAGCGTATCGGCAATTTTGGCGAAGAATATTTGGACCGTAAAAAACAAGAATATTTTGAAAGCAACTTATTGAAATTCGACCAAGGGCAAAATCGTTGGGTTCGCGACTTTTCTAAGCGCAACGCAGTCGGTAAAAGCTATTGGGACTACCCTTTCTCCAAAAAATATAACGATCCTGAGGTTTTGCAAAGAGATTATGTTGATGATTTGGAAAGAAGCTGGAAAGAGAATTTGGCACCGCAATGGGATCTGACGCCTATCGACCCTAGCAGCCTGCAACAACGCTCAAACAGTCATTTGGTCAAAGTGGAATACGAAAACGACAACAACAAGCTGGATCTTCAGCTTCGTACCATGAACAACCGTATCGGCAGCCGCAAAGTAGAAAATCGCAACTACCAAGCCAATTACAATTTAAACATTGGAGATTATGTCGATTTAAACGTATTGGCCGCCCATAATCTGGGAAAACAAAAATATCCGAAAAACTCACGTTTTTCAGGATGGGGGCTGCTGGATTATTTGGAAACCAAAAACACAGCCAATCTTTTGGATATCAACAACCGCTTCTCTTTCAACCTTCCCAACAAAACAGATTTAAAAGCCACCGTCGGTTTCAATTTCTTTAAAAACCAATACAGTAAAAACCGCTTTCCGGAAGAGCTGAGCCTGTTTTACGACGGCCCCGATCAAGATGCCGGCCTGTACAGCTTTTTAGGCCGCTTCAAAGGCGACAAAGGAATATTTCCTCAAAAATCAACCATATTACAACCTTCAGGCCAGCAAAAATTCAATACGTTCTATTTTGATACTTCCTTGAAAAAAGGCATTTATCAATTGAATTACAGCACCAATATGGTCAACTACCGCTACAAAGGCGAATATACCGACTACTTCAATACCCAAGAAGATTTTAAAAAAGCATTTGGAGAAGATTCTGAAATTTATAAACAGCATTGCACGCCAAGCTGCGACCTTTACGAACCGGTTTATACCAAATCCGGTAAAAAGCATGCGGTAAACCATTCGTTAGCATTAAACATCAATGTCAACGACTACTTTATGCCGTTTATCAGCTATTCGCGTACGCATAGAATGCCAAATATTCAAGAAATGTATTTTTCACAAATCGGCGACTCGGGCGTCAATACCGCCCTTAAGCCGGAACAGGCCAATACTTACCAAATAGGCTTCAATACCTTCAAAAAAGGGATTTTCAAGCCGGATGATGTATTGGGTTTCAAACTGGTCGCCTATCGCAGCAGGATAAACAACTATATTCACAATGTTTATGGCAAATGGTGGGATTTGGATAAAGCACCCAGCTGGGTAACCAGTACCGGCCTGCAATACTCTATCCAGCATCGAAACTATGCCAAACCTGTCCATAAAAATGGTTTGGAAGTGGAAATGAACTATGATTTTGGCCGCTTTTTTTCAACCCTGTCTTACGCATATCAAAAAACCAACCAGCCGACCAATTATAGCGATGCCAGCGAGTCGCCCCGTAACTCTTCTAAAGAAGACCAGATCAAACAAGGTTACGGCTTAAGCAAAATTTCCCGCTTGCCCCGAGATTACGGGCGGTTTGAATTGGGTTCCCGCTGGTTAGGCAACAAATTGACCATCGGCGGCATTATGCGCTATTACGGCAAAAGTACACGGGCGACGACTGAGGAAGAATTTGTTGACGGTACAACCGGTGCCAACACCTACTCTTCACACCAAATGGGCAGAAGGGCGATCAAAAAAACAGAAAGCATCAACAGACAGCCGCTGATTTTTGATTTCTATGCCAATTACGAACCGAAGAAAAACCTTATCCTTCGTTTCGACATTCAAAATGCGTTCAATAAACGCTATATCGATCCTTTGGATGCTGCAAATGATGCCGCAACTCAGCGCTATTTCAGCGTATTTGAAAGAAAAGGCGGTTTAGATGACGAAGAAGTCGAATGTGATGCCAACGGTTTATGCAATGGCAAATATGGCGGCACGACACGCTCCGTCCTGAATAACTATGCGCGTGGCAGGACTTTGCTGTTTACCATCAGTTATAAGTTCTAAATCCAACCATCAGCATTCTTAATACTGTGCTGACTAAAAAGCCGACAAACATAATGTTTGCCGGCTTTTTCAATATATTCTCAAAGGTCTCAACTCATCTTATTGCAAAGATCTCCGCATATAAAAAGGTCGTCTGAACATATGTTTCAGACGACCTTTTTAACTCTTGCTGCTTATTTGTTGTGTTGACGGAAATACGCCCACTCTTCCACAACGGTACCGTCAGGCAGATGGCACATTCCATACTCTCCGCCATCCTTGTCTTTTTTGATTTCCAACTTACCGCCCTGCTTCACGCAAAATTCTGAAGCCGGATTGGGCATACCAGTCATCGGTACACTTTCTTTCTCAAGAGCATTGCAAGCTGCCAAAGTAGTTGCAGCCGCGAGGCTTAAAATAATCGGCTTAATCACATGTTTTCCTTTTACTATCCAAATATCTCTATTAATTGGATACTCGGTTTTCAGACGACCTCTAAAACAGTTTGAAAATATCCATCAACACAAAATATCAGCGTTTGTTTTGGTGATAAACGGGCATAACTTCCGGCAACATCCTTCGTATTGCTTCGATACGGGTATTGTTGGCGGGATGGGTTGACAAGATGGCAACCTGACTGCCGCCTTGCGCCCTATTCATTTTTTCCCATACGCTGATTGCCGCCTGCGGATTGTAACCTGCCTGAGCCATCAGGCGGACGCCTCCCGCATCTGCCTCGCTTTCCTGATGACGCGAAAAAGGTTTGGTTGCCAATAAATCTGTTCCGACGCCGACCAAATTTCCGTCCAAACCGACGGCACCTGCCAAAATAGAACCGCCCAAGCCGGTCAATACCTGACCTCCGATGGCTTTTTTGCTGTGTTCGAGCAGCGCATGCGTCATTTCATGCCCGATGACTACGGCGATTTCATCATCCGTCAGTTGCAAACGTTCTACTATGCCGGTATATACCGCCATTTTTCCGCCCGGCATCGCCCAAGCATTCAACTCGTTGCTGCGGATAACATTCATCTGCCAATTAAAAGGTATGCCGGTACGGTTGGCGCGGTTGGCATACGGAACCATTCGGGAAAACACCCGATGAACACGCTGCGCCGTCGGAGAGCTGACATCCAGCGCATTCTGGCTGCGCGCTTTTTGTACAACCTGCGTATAGTTTCGCTCGGCTCCCTCATTCAAAGCAGCCGTATCATATCCGACCATATCGGCGACGGAAGTACAGCCCGCCAACGCCGCAACCCCGAGCCATAATCCGTACTTTTTATTGATTTTGTTCATTTCAAAAATTCCTTGATGCCCGATAAAAGATTGAAACCAAAACCGTACAAAACGCCTTCCGTTTTCACCCACTGACCGTAAAATAAAATGCCGCCTGATTTTCAGACGGCATAACAAATATTTCAAGAGCGGCGCTGCAACATCCACGATTCGATCTTACGCGCGTCGTTTACGCGGGTTGTCGAGGTTGGCGAGTTCAGCAATACGATGGTAATCGGTTGGTTTTGGACGTTTGCCTTAACCACCATCGAGCGTCCTGCTTCGCGGATATAACCGGTTTTCTGAAGCTCGATGTTCCAGCTGCCTTCGCGGACGAGGGCATTGGAGTTTTTATAGTTTTGGCGGCCGTTTGCCGTCCAAACCGAGCCGTAGTTGGAGGTCGAGTTTTTGCGGATAAGCGGATATTTGCTTGCCGCGGCGACCATACGGTTCAAATCGTTGGCGGTTGATACGTTTTGGAAATTTAGGCCGGTAGGTTCGTAGAAACGGCTGCTGTGCATGCCAAGACTTTGCGCTTTGGCATTCATGGCAGCAACAAACGCCGACATACCGCCCGGATAGGTGCGGCCCAGCGCGTGGGTTGCGCGGTTTTCGCTGCTCATCAGGCTCAGGTGCAGCAATTCGCCGCGCGTCAGTGTTGTGCCGACTGCAAGGCGGCTGCCTGTACCCTTCAAGCGGTCGATTTCATCGGCAGTAATGGTAATGGGCTCGTTCATATCCAACCGTGCGTCCAAAACGACCATTGCGCTCATCAGTTTGGAAATGGACGCAATCGGCATCACGCGATCTGCGTTTTTCTGATACAGGATTTCACCTGTTTTGTTGTTGAAAATCAAAGCAGCCTGCGATGTCAAAAGCGGCCCCGCCATCATCGCCTGAGCCTCGATTTTTTGTGCGTGGCTTAATGCGAAAGCTTCCATCGGGTCATTTTGGGTTGGAAAATTTTGTTCCAAAAATTGACCCAAAACGTCCATATCGTCTGCAGCGGCAGGGGCGGCGGCAACCGTCAAAGCCATACCCAAACAGGCTGCACTCAGTGTTTTATAAAATTTCATAACCGACATACTTCAACCAGTAGAATTTAAGACAATTGAATTATTAAAGGGGATATTTTGCTTAAAATACAACAAAATGTAAAGTTTAATATGGCTTTTTTGCGTTTGTTTGCATCTTTTTCCCAAATTGGAAACAATCTTAAGGATGGGAAATTGTGGCGTGTTGCCATGCGTCGGAGGGTCGTCTGAAAACCTTACGCCCAACAGCTTGCCATACGGTATTTGATAAACCTTAAGATACTGATTATACTTACCGACTTTGCCGAAAACCGTTCCCGCAGCATTCGGATGACGGTTTGCCGATATTGCTTGAAAACAGAAGATAAATTATGACTGAAGAAAAACGCTCCTGCTCGTTTTGCGGAAAATCCGAGCATGAAGTCAAAAACCTGATTGAAGGCGAAAACGCTTTTATCTGTAACGAATGTGTAGAAACTTGCGGCGTGATGCTGCAAAGTTCAGACGACCTCTCCACAGACAAATCTGCAACGGATGCGTCCCATCCGAACAACAAGCTGCCCACGCCTGCCGAAATCGTCGCCAACCTCAACGATCATGTTATCGGTCAGGAACAGGCCAAGAAAGCCTTGGCGGTGTCGGTGTACAACCATTACAAACGCCTGCGCCATCCCAAAGCCAACGGCAACGTCGAATTGTCGAAATCCAACATCCTGCTTATCGGTCCGACCGGTTCGGGTAAAACCCTGTTGGCGCAGTCTTTGGCGCGCAAACTGGACGTGCCTTTTGTAATGGCGGACGCGACCACGCTGACCGAGGCGGGTTACGTCGGTGAAGACGTTGAGCAAATCATTACCAAGCTTTTAGGTAAATGCGATTTTGATGTTGAAAAAGCCCAGCGCGGCATCGTCTATATCGACGAAATCGACAAAATCTCCCGTAAAAGCGACAACCCGTCGATTACCCGCGACGTATCCGGTGAAGGCGTGCAACAAGCCTTGCTGAAACTGATTGAAGGTACGGTTGCCAGCGTTCCACCCCAAGGCGGTCGCAAACATCCGAATCAGGAATTTATCAACGTCGATACGACCAACATCCTGTTTATCTGTGGCGGTGCGTTTGCAGGATTGGAAAAAGTCATCCGTCAGCGTACTGAAAAAGGCGGTATCGGTTTTGGCGCGTCCGTTCACAGCAAGGACGAAAATGCCGACATTACCGGATTGTTTGAAATCGTTGAGCCTGAAGACTTGATTAAATTCGGTCTGATTCCCGAGTTAATCGGCCGTCTGCCCGTTATCGCCACGCTGGCGGAATTGGATGAAGACGCATTGGTCAACATTTTGACCGAGCCGAAAAATGCCTTGGTGAAACAATATCAAACCCTGTTCGGCATGGAAAATGTCGAATTGGAATTTGAAGAAGAAGCCCTGCGCAGCATCGCCCGTCAGGCAATGGAACGTAAAACCGGCGCGCGCGGCCTGCGCTCCATCGTTGAACGTTGCCTGTTGGATACCATGTATCAACTGCCTGATTTGAAAGGCGTGACCAAAGTTGTCATCGGTAAAAACGTCATTGAGAAAGGCGAACAGCCCAAGCTTCTGTGCGAAGACGGAAGCGAATATCAGGCAAACACCCGATAAAAGAACGAACCGATCATTCCGATAAAACATAAAAGGTCGTCTGAAACCCTGTTTTCAGACGACCTTTTCGTATTTTTCAAGATAATTCGTTTCAATAGCAAACACCTATTACATCCGATAACATAAATATTCCAATTTTTGCCAAACTGGTCTATGATACCTAAAAGGATTGTTTACAATTCTTTGATTGCAAATCATTTGCAACGGATAGAAGAAAAACAGAAAAAAGGAACAAAGAGATGTTAGAAGCCTATCGCAAAGCCGCCGCCGAGCGTGCTGCCCTCGGTATCCCGCCCCTCCCTTTGAACGCGCAGCAAACCGCCGATTTGGTCGAGCTGCTGAAAAACCCGCCCGCAGGCGAAGGCGAGTTCTTGGTCGAATTGCTTGCCCACCGTGTTCCGCCCGGTGTGGACGATGCCGCCAAAGTCAAAGCCTCATTCCTGGCTGCCGTTGCCGAAGGCAGCGCATCCAGCCCGCTGGTTTCCCCCGAATATGCGACTGAACTTTTAGGTACGATGCTCGGCGGTTACAACATTCACGCTTTAATCGAACTCTTAGACGACGACAAACTCGCGCCCATTGCCGCCAAGGGTTTGAAACATACGCTTCTGATGTTCGATTCTTTCCACGACGTTCAGGAAAAAGCCGAGAAAGGCAACAAATACGCGCAGGAAGTTTTGCAATCTTGGGCGGATGCCGAATGGTTCACCTCACGCGCCAAAGTTCCCGAAAAAATCACCGTTACCGTCTTCAAAGTTGACGGCGAAACCAATACGGACGACCTCTCTCCCGCGCCCGACGCATGGAGCCGTCCCGATATTCCGCTGCACGCGCTGGCGATGCTGAAAAACCCGCGCGACGGCATCACGCCTGACAAACCGGGCGAAGTCGGTCCGATTAAATTGTTGGAAGAACTCAAAGCAAAAGGTCACCCCGTTGCCTATGTCGGCGACGTGGTCGGTACCGGTTCTTCACGCAAATCCGCAACCAACTCCGTTATTTGGCATACCGGCGAAGACATTCCGTTCGTACCGAACAAACGCTTCGGCGGCGTCTGCTTGGGCGGAAAAATCGCGCCGATTTTCTTCAATACCCAAGAAGACTCCGGCGCGCTGCCGATTGAAGTTGATGTTTCCGCGCTGAAAATGGGCGATGTCGTCGATATTCTGCCTTATGAAGGCAAAATCGTGAAAAACGGCGAAACCGTTGCCGAATTCAGCCTGAAATCTCAAGTATTGCTGGACGAAGTGCAAGCCGGCGGCCGTATCAACCTGATTATCGGCCGCGGTCTGACCGCCAAAGCGCGCGAAGCCCTGAAACTGCCTGCTTCCACCGAATTCCGTCTGCCTCAAGCGCCTGCCGAAAGCAAAGCCGGTTTCACGTTGGCGCAAAAAATGGTCGGTCGCGCCTGCGGTCTGCCCGAAGGACAAGGCGTGCGCCCGGGTACTTATTGCGAACCGCGTATGACGACAGTCGGCTCGCAAGACACTACCGGCCCGATGACCCGCGACGAGTTGAAAGACTTGGCTTGTTTGGGCTTCTCCGCCGACATGGTAATGCAGTCTTTCTGTCACACCGCTGCTTATCCGAAACCTGTCGATGTGAAAACCCATAAAGAACTGCCAGCCTTTATTTCTACCCGTGGCGGCGTATCTCTGCGTCCGGGAGACGGCGTGATCCACTCATGGCTCAACCGCCTGCTGTTGCCTGATACCGTCGGTACCGGCGGCGACAGCCACACCCGTTTCCCTATCGGTATTTCCTTCCCTGCCGGCTCCGGCTTGGTTGCTTTCGCAGCAGCCACCGGCGTGATGCCGCTCGATATGCCTGAGTCCGTATTGGTACGCTTCAGCGGCAAGCTGCAACCGGGCGTAACCCTGCGCGATTTGGTGAACGCCATTCCGCTTTACGCGATTAAACAAGGTTTGCTCACCGTTGCTAAAGCCGGTAAGAAAAACATCTTCTCCGGCCGCATCCTCGAAATCGAAGGTCTGCCTGATTTGAAAGTGGAGCAAGCCTTTGAATTGACCGACGCATCCGCCGAACGCTCCGCCGCCGGCTGTACCGTGAAGCTCAACAAAGAGCCGATTATTGAGTACATGAAATCCAACGTCGTGTTGATGAAAAACATGATTGCCGACGGCTATCAAGACCCGCGTACTTTGGAACGCCGCATCAAAGCCATGGAAAAATGGCTGGCGAATCCGGAGCTGCTCGAAGCGGATAAAGATGCCGAATACGCCGCCGTGATTGAAATCAACATGGACGACATCAAAGAGCCGATTATCGCCTGCCCGAACGACCCGGACGACGTATGCTTCATGTCCGAACGTTCCGGCACCAAAATCGACGAAGTATTCATTGGTTCGTGCATGACCAACATCGGCCACTTCCGCGCCGCCTCCAAACTCTTGGAAGGCAAGTCCGACATCCCCGTCCGCCTGTGGATGGCGCCGCCGACCAAAATGGACGCGAAAGAACTGTCTGACGAAGGCCACTACGGCGTACTCGGCCGCGCCGGCGCGCGTATGGAAATGCCGGGTTGTTCGCTGTGTATGGGTAACCAAGCCCAAGTACACGAAGGCGCGACCGTCATGTCCACTTCCACCCGCAACTTCCCGAACCGCTTGGGTAAAAACACCTTCGTTTACCTCGGCTCGGCAGAGTTGGCGGCGATTTGTTCCAAACTGGGTAAAATCCCGACCGTTGAAGAATACCAAGCCAACATCGGCATCATCAACGAACAAGGCGACCAAATCTACCGCTACATGAACTTCAACGAAATCGACAGCTACAACGAAGTAGCCGAGACCGTGAATGTTTAACAAGTAGGTAAAGCAGTTTCAGACGACCCCTTCAATGTTTAAATCCATGAGGTCGTCTGAAAATAAAAAAACAGAACAGTTTTCGCTGTTCTGTTTTTTTATTTTCAAGTCAATCACCATATTCCCTACTGCCGGATATATCTCCTACCCGCTGATAATCCCGTTCACACCTGCTGCCGCTGCCAAACGATACAATATTTCCTGAGGCATATCGTTGTGCCACAGACGGGTAATATTGGCGATAACCGGAAGACGGCACACTTTCCTGACCCGAACGATAGCATCGACATCCAAACGGTATGCATGTTCCGGCTCAAAACTGAGCGTCCCGGCTTCACCGAGCACAATGTGGCTGTTGCCGCGCAAAGCGATATGTTCTGCCGCCACCAGCCAATCATCAACGCGATGATGCTTGTCTTTACACAGCACTACCGGCGTATTCAGACGACCTACTTCATCCAAAAGCATCCGATTGGTCATCATACTGCCGCCCAAATACAAAATATCTGTACCGGCAGACAAGGCATCATCTATCTGGCGCACATCACGGATACGGACAATGACGGGCTTGCCTGTTTTCTGCAAATCAGAAATTTCCTGAACAATCGCCCGAACCCGTAAGTTCTCACGCTGCTCGTCCACTTTTTCATAAGGGCGTGCAGGAAGGTAAAACGGATCGACAAATACTGCATCCGCCTCTTCCGTCCTATCCGTATCGGCAGTAATATCCAACCGCTTCACTCCGCCGAATACCACACCCCGTACAACAATCCTGCCGTCTTCCTCGTCCGCCTCTCGGCTGATAATTTTCCAATCGTTCAATACCCGGACAACGCGTTCCACATCAGGCAGACGTTCCAATTCATTTGGACGGAACACCCGCTCATCACCAACCGCACCGATAATCGTCCGCTCTTCCCCCCGAGAGATATGCTCTTTCAACCCCTTATTACGGATAAACCCGATTACCCCCTCTACCGACTCCTGAGAAGCATTCTTACCCATCACAATAATCATCATATATCTCCTGAAACAGACAGAAATATTAGCATATTGGCTTAGCAAGTAAAATTTATTTTATAGTAAATTAAAATCAAAATAGGACAGTAGCG
>NZ_KV814849.1:0-3024 GCF_001814135.1 Neisseria sp. HMSC067H09
GCCACCGCCTGACGAACCACCGCCGCCACCGCCTTTACCTTGTTTTTCTTGGGCTTCTTTTTCCTTTTTTTTCTGTTCAGCGCGTTTCACTTCAATTTCACGAATTAAACGCGCCATTTCATTTTTATCAGCCAATGCCTTTTTTAAGCGTTCCTTTTCGACCCCCATTTCTTTGGCTTTTTTTTCAACTTCAGAATCAGTTACATTCTGTCCACCCGAATTAGGTCTCAAAAGCTGATTCATATCGTAGTAGTTAATTTGTTGTTTAGGCTCAATATTTCCGACATATTCGATTTTGTAATAACAAATCGGAACGCAAATATATTTAGTCACGTTCAATTTTTTTAAAACACCGTTATTCCTAATAACCAACTCTTTTGTATTCCAAAGCTCAGTCCTTTGATCAAATCCATAAGCAGGATTTACAAAACCCGTTGCACTCTCACCGGGCTTTAAATCCTTGACTTGATCCGCATAAGCTGCAACAGGCGCAAAAAAAGCGACCGTTGATAAAACGACCGCCGATAAATTCATTTTCATAACTAACCTTTAAACAAGTAAATCAGCGACAAAACCGCGAAAAAACCCATCAGAAAAGGAAAATCAACTACCATCATGCACCCCCATTCCTGATATAAATTTAGCAACCAACCTAAAACAAAACATCAAAACAAAAATCAGTATGAATGGAGCAGCAACTTTTGCACCGCCCGACATCTGATCAACAACAGAGCATTCAGGCAATGAAAGAACTATCTTTTCCCCATTCAAAAACCAATCTTTACCCACTTTTTGAGGTGAAATTAGTTTCCCTTCAGGATTAATAACGGGCGCGGTTTGAGATAAAACGAAATCGTTTGCAACTTCGATATTCTCGAAACACTGAAAACCAACACGATAACCCATACCGCACCCCGTTAATTATTTACCGCCCAAGAAACCGGAAACCAACTTGAATGCACGGACAACCACATAAACGGACAGCAAAGCCATGCCCACAGAAGTCACAACAGGAACGGTTTTTGCAATTTCGGTAGCCATAGTTGTACCAATATCGGCAATACCATCAGCAGCAGCAGCAGCAGACAGACCAACCAGAGCGGCACCAACGCCAATTTTTTGTTTCAAATTTTTCATAAAAAAAACACCTTTTTAGTAAGTAAAACCCCGTTTTCAAAGGCAAACGGGCAGCCCAAAAACTATTTAACTACCTTTTCGGGAGCATTATTAGCCGCACGAACCGGCTGAATATCGACAATTACGTTTTGAACACGATTACCGTTTGTTTGAACTTCAATATCAATTTCAGCTTCAAAGGGGAGCGGAATACCATTGAATTTTTCAAAGTTTTCCGACGTTCCAAATTTCATAGGTTCTGTGGCCGAACCGCGCATATCTGGATTATTTCGGGCAAACGGAAATTCCACATAAACCGTCGTAGAATCATATGCCTTACCAGTGTCATTCATAACGCCTTTAGAACGTTTTAAGCCTTGTACTTTTGCGAACATTTTCATATCAAATTACCTTCCTGCCTTCTTAGGCTTTTGGACTAAAAATACATTTCATATTGCCATTTACATCAATATGATATGCAAAACAATTTAAATTTAATGCTTTCTTCTTTGCCTGATAAATCACATCATTAAATGAATCCTCGTCAGTATCCATATATCCATAATAAAAATCAGACCTACCTTCACCCAAATCTATTATTAATTGACGATGCGTAAATGGACCATACAGAACATCATCAACAGTAATACAAGGGAATATTCTTTTATTGCACTCAACACCTTTAATCATTTTCCAACCCCTGAAGAATCATTCCGTATTCATCCATCAACTCCAATTCAATCGAACCTTCATACTCATCATGGATAAACTGCATGTAATGACGTCTTGCACTCAATGCATACTCAACGGAATAAGAAGCAGGATTTACCCTATCAGGCAATTCGCCGTCTTTACGCCTTAGACGCTCAACAATCTCTTCAGCCGTCATACCCAACTGGATCATCATATTTACCGCACGCCCAGCCTGATTAGCTGCAATTTCTTGAACCCGATCTATCGATATTTCCATGCGCTTTTCAGACGACAAATAACGATTCGATGAACCAAAATCCTGCAAACGCTCACAAATTGGAAAAGCACCGCCCCAAAACTGACCGGGCTGCAACAGGACATCCAACGGTATCAAGCAATTTTTGCCCATAAACTGCAATTCGAACCTTGTCCAAAATAGACCAGATGTATCCCCTTGTTCCTTTGCTTTATCGTAGATCCGGCAATAACAAGAAGAATTTTTAGAGCCTACACCGAGCGTCTTACCGTTTTGAGTTCCGTTAAGCCAATCAGAGCCGATTTGCGCCACCAAAGGACGTTTACCCCGCTTATCAAATTCGCCATTCTGATAAGCTTCCCAAGCAGAATCAGGGCTTATTTCTTCGTTGTAAAAATCTTTAGCCACGTCGCAACGGGTAATACGCGGACTGTATGCGTGTTCATTTAGAAATCGATATAACCGCTGCTCCCATCCATCTTTAGCAGCCGTACACCCTTTGCCCGTCAATTCAATCAAAATCGTGCCATTCTGACCGCCGATATAGGCTTGACCATACAAAACACCTTCTACCGACATTTCCCAACGTTCGTCATAAAAACGACCTTTACCGACGGGAGCAGGGGAACTAATACCAAATCCGAAAATCCATTCTGCAATTTCAGACCAGTTTTTCATCACATCGAAGTCGGTTACAGGAGAGGGAATACCCAGCGCGAGCAAATCATGCGCGAATCCAACAACCGATTTTTCCTTAAATGTGAAACTCAGGGTATCGATAAAAGCAGTGTTTCCAAGACCCCGACGGATCGGGATTACTTTCAAATTTCCATCAAAATCAATGACTGCCGTTTCATAACGTTCATATTCCTGATTTAAAACAACAGCTTCAAAAGATTCTGACGTTGATTCGCCCAAAGTTTTCAAATCTCGACCCCCCCTGTTAGATAGGGGGGGGG
>NZ_KV814850.1:0-3529 GCF_001814135.1 Neisseria sp. HMSC067H09
GAGTATTGTACTATTTTGTTTTTAATTGACTATACAACGTCGAATCCAAAGCCTTGGAAATATCGTTCCAAATATCGTCCGCGTCTTCAATACCGATGGAGAAGCGCAGCAGGCCGACTTTGATGCCCATCTCCATTTTCACATCATGTGGCACGCCGCTGTGGGACTGGGAATAGCAATGGTTGACCAAACTTTCGACACCACCTAGGCTGGACGCCATTTTGACCAGTTTCATGTTTTTAATCACGCTGTTTGCCGCTTCGCGCGTGTCGTTTTTCAAATAAACCGTTACCACGCCGCCTATGCCTTTGGGCATTTGGGTTTTCGCCAGTTCGTAATGTTCGTGAGACGGCAGGCCGGGGTAGAACACTTTTTCTACGGCGGGATGGGCTTCGAGGCGGCGGGCGATGTCGAGCGCGTTTTTGCAGTGCGCTTCCATGCGCAAGGCGAGCGTTTTGATGCCGCGCAACACCAGCCAGCAGTCCATCGGGCCGGCAATCGCGCCGGTATGCACCATCATGTCGTGCAGAGGTTTCGCCAGTTCTTTGGTTTTAACCGCAACGATGCCCATCAATACGTCGGAGTGGCCGCAAAGGTATTTAGTGGCGGAGTGGAACACGATGTCGCAGCCCATCTCCAACGGCTGTTGCAGATACGGCGTAGCGAAGGTGTTGTCGATGCCGACCAGTGCGCCGGCTGCGTGGGCTTTGGCGGCAAGCGCTTTGATGTCCACCAGCCGCAAAAGCGGATTGGACGGGGTTTCCAGCCAAACCAGTTTCACATTGTGCGCGGCAAGCAGTTCGTCCAAGCTGTCGGGGGTGCCCAAATCGGCAAAGACGACGTTCACGCCCCACTCTTTATATACGTCAACCAGCAAGTCATACGCGCCGCCGTAAATATCGGCTACGGCGACGATGGTATCGCCCGGACGCAGGAATGTGCGCCACACGGCATCAATGCCCGCCATACCGCTGGAAAAGGCAAAACCCGCCGCCCCGCGTTCCAAATCAGCAACCGTGTCTTCCAAAACCTGACGGGTCGGATTGCTCAGGCGCGAATAGCGGTAGGGAACCTGCTCGCCGATTTCGTGCAGCGCGAACATACTATTCTGATAAATCGGCGGCATCAGCGCGCGGTTGTGTTCGTCGCAATCGTAGCTGGAATGGATGGCTTTGGTGGCGAATTTCATCTCGGTTCAACCTTATAAAGATATGAATAATTCAGGATTTTATCACTATCCGAAAAATAGAAACAATCAATGCGGACACGGTTTGCAAGTGATATAATCTCGCATTTGCAAAACGGACGGCATGAATCCGTTTCCAAACGACACACACCCCAACAATCCGACAATTAAGGACAAACAACGCATGAACGCCATTGCAGACGTGCAATCCAGCCGAGATTTACGCAATCTGCCGATTAACCAGGTCGGTATCAAAGACCTGCGCTTTCCGATTACTTTGAATACCGCCGAAGGCAGCCAATCCACCGTCGCCCGCCTGACCATGACGGTTTTCCTGCCCGCCGACCAAAAAGGTACGCATATGTCGCGCTTCGTGGCGTTGATGGAGCAACAAACCGAGGCTTTGGATTTCGACAGGCTGCACAAACTGACCGCCGAAATGGTCGCGCTTTTAAACTCTCATTCCGGCAAAATCAGCGTTTCCTTCCCCTTCTTCCGCAAAAAATCCGCACCTGTTTCCGGCATCCAATCCCTGCTGGACTACGACGTTACCCTGACGGGCGAAATCAAAAACGGCGCATACAGCCATAATTTGAAAGTCATGGTGCCCGTAACCTCTTTGTGTCCGTGTTCCAAAGAAATTTCCCAATACGGCGCGCACAACCAACGTTCGCACGTTACCGTTAGCCTGACCGCCAACGCCGAAGTCGGTATCGAAGAAATCATCGACTGCGTGGAAGCACAGGCAAGCTGCCAGCTTTACGGCCTGCTCAAACGCCCCGACGAAAAATACGTTACCGAAAAAGCCTATGAAAACCCGAAATTCGTGGAAGACATGGTGCGCGACGTAGCCACCGCGCTGATTGCCGACGGACGCATCGAAAGCTTCATCGTCGAGAGCGAAAACTTCGAATCGATACACAACCACTCGGCTTACGCTTATATTGCTTATCCTTAAACAAGCAAAAAATCGAAAAGGTCGTCTGAAAACCGGAAAATCCGTTTTCAGACGACCTTTCTTTGTCGTATTAAAATTTTTAATACCCTACCCATACTGCTTTCTAAACAATGATATTCACTCAAAGTATCACATCCGACTCAATTCCCTTTGTAAAGCTTGGATGTTTTGCTGGCGGTCGAGTACCGCGCTTTGCAGACTGGTAATCTCTTGCTGGTTGACACGCCCTCCTTTTGCTACGCGAGCTTGCGCCAAAGACTTTTGCGCTTCGCCCAATGCCTTACGTTCGTTGCTCAACTCTGTTTCCAAAATCGAACGGCGGCTAGCGCTGCCGGAAGATTTGGGCACAGGACTTGCAGCAACTATAGGAGCTGGACGGATTGGCGCAACTTTGGGCTTAGCTTTTGCAGTATTTTTAAGAGCAGGTTTAACAACAATATCCGCTTTTTTCACAGGATCTTCAATAGATTCAGATGGAGGAAAAACAGCAGCAGCATCATAAGGTGCATTACTGTATTTGCCGATGGTCGGTAAATCTGCCGAATGGCAGTTTCCGGATGGGCGCGAAGTATAGACAACTTCGCCGTTGACTGTGCAGGTATAGATTTTAGAGGAAGCTTGTGCGCCTGATGCGGCGGCAAACATCAGCAATGAAGCTGCCAATGCGTGGAATGATTGTTTCATGGTAAGGTCGTAATGTGAAATAAGTAATTGTTCGATAGATATTGCTTTCAACTGTAATAGTATAACAATACCAGCATATTCTCTCAAATAGGACGGCTGACTTTTATAGTGGATTAAATTTAAACCAGTACGGCGTTGCCTCGCCTTGCCGTACTATCTGTACTGTCTGCGGTTTCGTCGTCTTGTCCTGATTTAAATTTAATCCACTATAAATTTCAAACTGTGCAAACCGTCTTATTCGCTTTAGCGAAAATTGCTTCACTCGTTTTCAGACGACGTTTTTGCGGCTTTATCCGATTTTTTGGCGCGTGATTTGGCGTTTTTGCTCTTTGTCTCTTGCTCTTGCGCTTTTTCCCGCGATTTTTCTTTTGAACGCGCCTTCTTGGGCTTGGCTGCCTTTTCTTCGGTATCGCTACTTAATTTGTTGATTTTCAGACGGTATGCACCGCCTTGGTGGCTGCTGATTTTGGGCAGATCCGCGCCTGTGCAGTTTCCCGATGGTTCGGATGTGTAGATTTTGCTGTTACCGGAATGGCAGCTGAAGACGGCTGCTGCGGTGTGGAGGGATAAGCCCAAAATGAGGGAGGATGCGACGATAAGTGCCCCTTGCTTGATTCGTGAACGCATATGTTTTCCGTAGTTTGAGTTTTCAGACGACCTATTTTTGTTTTTATAGTGGATTAACTTTAAACCAGTACGGC